>NZ_JBFTMC010000017.1:0-79067 GCF_056396765.1 Bacillus sp. 05T22 | reverse complement strand
GGTATATTCTCCATAACGATTCTTACACCATTTTTACAAGTATATTTTTTAATCAAAAACTTTCCTCCTAATGCCAGTTTCTCTAAATAATTGCTATTATTTAATGATAACAAGTTTGAACATGAATGTCATGTAAATGTATTTAATCAATGCGTTTTTCATCTAATAATTCTGTAATATTCCCTACTTTATACCCTTGTTTTTTTAACTGTGAAATCATCGTATCTAACGCCTCAGCTGTTGGAGATGTCGGATGCATTAATACAATTGCACCTGGGTGTACTTTCCGCATCACACGCTGAAGAAGCACTTCAGGATCTGGACGTTTCCAATCAATTGTATCAACTGTCCACATAATAGTCCCCATCTTCAATCCGCCCGCCACTTCTACAACTTCATCGCGGAAACTTCCACTCGGTGGTGCAAACCATCGTACTTTTTGACTTGTAGCTGCCTCAATAATTTGATTTGTTTTTTGTAATTGTTCTTGTATTTGATTTCTAGACAGCGTTTTCATATCCGGATGCGTATAAGAATGATTTCCTACTTCTTGCTTTGCATCTACAATCATTTTTGCAAATCTTAAATTTTCTTTTACCCAGCGTCCTTCTAAAAAGAACGTTGCCTTTACATCATGCTTTTTCAATGTTTCTAATATACGCGGAAGATACTCATTTCCCCACGCCACATTTATCGTTAATCCTACCATTTTTTTATGTGGATGCCCACGATAAATGGGAGAATACGATAAATCTTCTAAATGCGTGCTTGGTGAAACTTCCCGATATACAAGTTGCTTCTCATCAAACCTCCCTATTTTCTTCATGTTATTATATGACGCTTCAATATCAACCTCTTTACCATTATACCCTGGCGTCGCTTTCCAAATCTTATCAATTATCGCATTTTGCGGTGCAATTGAATATTGCTTCGCTTGTTTCTGAATTTCTTCATAAAGATCATCATTTGCTAGCGCTGAATATGAGCATAAACCCATACAAAGAAAGAATATAGATATGAATACAAATATACGAGTTCTCATATAAACCCTCCCATTAACTATACACATAAGAAAAATCCATTTTCTTCTTATCCTTGTTAATTTGAGCGTTATTATGAAAACTATACCTTTTCACTAATAAAAATCTATGCATCGAATGTATTTTTATTTAACAAAAAAAGCCAGGAATCCTGGCTTTTTTACTTACTTCTGTTCTTGTATATTTTCTTGTTCTGAGGCTTCTTCTTTTGCAGCTTCTTTTTCTTGCTCTTCTTTAAGCAATACTTTTCTAGACAAGTTTACACGACCTTGTTTATCAATCTCGATAACTTTTACTGAAATCTCGTCACCGATTTTTACAACGTCTTCTACTTTGCCTACACGTTCAAGTGCAAGTTCAGAAATATGAACAAGACCGTCTTTACCACTAAATAATCCAACGAAAGCACCGAATTTTTCAACGCGTTTTACTTTTCCTAAGTAAATTTCGCCTACTTGTACTTCACGAACAATATCTTCAATGATTTTCTTCGCCTTTTCATTCATCTCTTGATCAATAGAAGAAATGAAGACTGTACCATCTTGTTCAATATCAATTTTCACGCCAGTTTCTTCAATAATTTTGTTAATTTGCTTACCGCTCGGTCCAATAACATCACGGATTTTGTCCGGATTAATTGTCATTGTAATAATTTTCGGAGCGTACGCAGATAACTCTTTACGAGGCTCGGCAATAGCAGATAACATATGATCTAGAATGTGCATGCGGCCAACTTTTGCTTGTTGCAATGCTTCCTCTAAAATTTCACGAGATAAACCAGCAATTTTAATATCCATTTGTAGCGCTGTTACACCTTGAGCTGTACCTGCTACTTTAAAGTCCATATCACCTAAGTGATCTTCCATACCTTGGATATCAGTTAAAATTGTGTAGTGCTCACCTGACTTCACAAGTCCCATTGCAATACCAGCAACTGGTGCTTTAAGCGGAACACCTGCATCCATCATTGCTAACGTACTTCCGCAAATGCTTGCTTGTGAAGTAGAACCATTTGATTCCAATACTTCTGATACAAGACGAACTGTATACGGGAAGTCTTGCTCGGATGGAATAACTGGTTCAAGCGCACGTTCACCTAATGCACCGTGACCGATTTCACGACGACCAGGTCCACGCATTGGTCTTGTTTCTCCAACACTAAAGGACGGGAAGTTATAGTGATGCATAAAACGTTTTGATTCCTCTACACCAAGACCATCTAAAATTTGCACATCGCCTAATGCACCTAACGTACAAATACTAAGCGCTTGTGTTTGTCCACGTGTAAATAAACCAGAACCGTGCGTACGAGATAAAATTCCTACCTCTGATGCTAAAGGACGGATTTCGTCACCTTTACGTCCATCTGGGCGGATTTTTTCAACTGTAATAAGACGACGTACTTCTTCTTTTACAATTTTATATAAAATCTCATTTACTTGTCCTAATGTTTCTCCATCAGCTTCATTTGCTTCATAGTGCTCAATCACACGCTTTTTCACTTCGTTAATTGCATCTTCACGTGCATGTTTTTCATATACTTGAATCGCAGCATGCATATCTTTCTCTGCCATTTCGCGTACATTTTGATTGATTGCAGCATCTACTTCATATAATTTCACTTCTGTTTTTTCTTTACCAACTGCTTGTACAATCTCTTCTTGGAAAGCAACTAGACGTTTAATCTCATCATGACCGAACAT
Source organism: Bacillus sp. 05T22 (assembly GCF_056396765.1). Classification (NCBI taxonomy): domain Bacteria; kingdom Bacillati; phylum Bacillota; class Bacilli; order Caryophanales; family Bacillaceae; genus Bacillus; species Bacillus sp. 05T22. The sequence goes on along the minus strand of NZ_JBFTMC010000017.1, from coordinate 76,324 downwards.
AATCGCTTCTAACATTATTTCTTCAGGTACTTGATCAGCCCCTGCTTCTACCATGTTAATTGCATCTTTTGTTCCAGCTACAACAAGGTGAATATCACTTTGTTCTTGTTGTGCTACTGTTGGATTAATAACAAATTTCCCGTCAATACGACCAACTGTCGCGCCAGCAATCGGACCTTCAAATGGCACATCTGAAATCGATAATGCTAATGAAGAACCAAGCATAGCTGCCATCTCAGAAGAACAATCTTGGTCAACACTCATAACGATGCTGACAACTTGCACTTCATTACGGAAGCCATCTGCGAAAAGTGGACGAATTGGTCGGTCAATTAAGCGACTTGCTAAAATTGCTTTTTCACTTGGACGACCTTCACGTTTAATAAAACCGCCTGGGATTTTTCCGACCGCATATAAACGCTCTTCATAGTTTACTGTAAGCGGGAAGAAATCTACATTTTTTGGCTCCTTTGATGCAGTTGCTGTAGATAGAACTGCTGTGTCGCCATATCTTACTAATACTGCCCCGTTTGCTTGTTTTGCAAGCTGGCCTGTTTCAATTGTTAGCTGACGACCAGCTAAATCTATCGAGAAGACTTGCTTTTCTTGACTCATTTAAGTACCCCTCTCAATTTTAAATATTCAATTCTTCTATGTAAATGGATAATATATCACAATATTCTTCCTCTAGTATTACCGAAATTTAAGTAAGCTATTAAGAGTAGAAGATATATTTTTACCTAACAAAAAAGCGGGAATATTCCCGCTTCTTTGACTATCGACGTAAGCCAAGCTTTGTGATTAATTCACGGTAACGCGTGATATCGCTATTACGAAGGTAAGTAAGTAAGTTACGACGTTTACCAACCATCTTTAATAGACCACGACGTGAATGATGATCTTTCTTGTGAGTACGTAAGTGCTCGTTTAGAGTGTTAATTTGCTCCGTTAGGACAGCAATTTGAACCTCTGGAGAACCAGTATCAGTCTCATGAGTTCTAAATTGTGCAATGATTTCATTTTTACGCTCTTGTGTTAAAGCCATCCTATTTCACCTCCTAATTATTAAACCCCCAATTACCTAGCAAGCGTCGGTGAGTCGCAATGCCAAGCAATGGTTGTCATAAAGTACATAACATAGAATACTACTTTTCATTTGAAAAAGCAAGTATATTCTTTGCAGTGCTAAAATATTCTTGCGCCGTCTGTTTATCTTTCGCGATCTGCGCAACTAACTCATCGATACCATTAAACTTTTTCTCTTCCCGAATACGCACACGCCACTCCACAACAACAGACTGGTCATATATATCTTGATGGAAATTAAGTAGATGTACTTCAATAGAAAGCTGGCGCTCTTCTTTAAATGTTGGCCTATAGCCGATGTTACATACGCCATCATGCCACTCATCATTTACTTTCATTCTCACCGCATATACACCAACAGGTGGCAGAAGATATTCATCCTTTAAAGCAACATTTGCTGTTGGAAAACCAATTTGACGTCCGCGTTTATCTCCGTGAACGACAGTTCCTTCCACAGTATAGGACCTGCCTAAAATAGACGGAATTTTTTCCATTTCCCCATTACGAATCAACTTTCGTAATGATGTGGAACTTACTTTTTCTTCTTGAAATTCTACTTTTTCAATCACGGTCTGTGTAAACTCCCCCCTTGCATGAAATGGTAAAGTCTCCATCGTCCCTTTTCCTAAACGTCCATATGAATAATCAAAGCCTGCTACTACATGCTTTACATTTAGCCCAATAATATATTCATCTACAAACTGTTGTGGTAACAATCCAGCAAATGATTCATCGAATTTCACCACATATAACATATCAATCCCTAGGCTTGCAATTACTTTTTCTTTAATACGTAGCGGTGTAATATACTCCACATGCGCTTCCTTTTTCCCTAAGACAACAGATGGATGTGGATGAAACGTTATGACAGCACTTTTACATCCTCTTTCATCCGCTATTTTTTTTGCTGTGCGAATCACACGTTGATGCCCTAAATGAATGCCATCAAAAAATCCTAATGCCATTACAGTAGGTGGTAATTCTATTTTATTTTGTTCATGTGGATGAGTTAAATGAATGAGTTTCACGCTTGAATTCACCTTTTTCTGTAATAATCCTTCCAATAATTCATTATAGCTTTAGTTCCTGATTATTCACAAGTACTTTCATTGGCTTTAACATTCCAGGGTGCTTTGGATGATGTTCATAAATTGCTAAGCAACGTTCATTTGTATCAAATACTGTAATAAATGGCGCTGTCACTTGCAACTCATTCTTTAAAAACATGCCATTTTTTATTTTTTCTGCTTGCTCATCATCTACAACCATTTTTGGAAACTTACTTAATGCTTCATCAATGGAAATAAAAATAGAATCCACTGTTCCATTTTGCACCGTTTGTTCAATTTCTTCAAATGATATGCAATCTTCTAAGTTAAATTCTCCTGATGCTGTTCGCACAAGATGTGACATATGTGCCGGGAAACCAAGCTTTTCACCAACCATAACAGCTAACGTTCTCACATATGTTCCTTTACTGCACGTAACGCGGAAACGGAATGAAACCGCCTTTCCTTCAAACACTTCCCGGTCATCAAGTAGCGCAAATTCATGAATTGCAATCGTACGTACTGGACGTTCTACTTCTTTTCCAGCTCTGGCATATTCATATAGTTTCTTTCCGTTTACTTTTACAGCTGAGTACATCGGCGGCACTTGTTCAATTGTCCCCGTTAGTTCCGCTAATACAGATTCCACCTCTTGGCGTGTAATAATACGATTTACATCTTGTTTTTCCACAACTTCACCTGAAGCATCTTCTGTCGTTGTTGAGAAACCAAGGGTAACTTCACCTTCATACGTTTTTGTTTCACTTGTTAAAAACTGCGCAATCTTTGTAGCACGCCCTACACAAATTGGTAATACACCTGTCACATCTGGGTCTAATGTACCTGTATGACCTATACGTTTTTCTCTTAATATCTTTCTTAACTTAAATACGCAATCATGTGACGTCATGCCTTTTGGTTTATGTAGTAATAATACACCTTCCATATGTTCACCTCATCGTTATACTGTTGTAGAGAATGTTCAAAAAATCCGGTAAAGATAGCTATCGCATTTCTTTGTTACGTCGCCAGTCCGGTACTCATGTAGGTCAATCTCCACGCCGCACTTTCCTGGCTTCCGCGCCTCGAACTGCTCGGCTCTCTTTATCCTCCTTTTTGAACACGCACTTGTATGCAAAACTTACTTTCCATTGAAAAAATGGATAGACAAATGTCTATCCATTATTCTTCACGTTTACCGTCTTTATTAATTTCATGTAAAAGCGTGTCAATTCGATGTCCATAAGCGATAGACTCATCGAATTCAAAGGTAATTTCAGGTGTTTTACGAAGGCGAATACGCTGCCCAATTTCAGCACGAATAAAGCCTTTTGCCTTCGCTAAGCCTTTTAATGTATTTTCTTTCTGTTGTTCGTCTCCTAAAACAGAAATATATACTTTGGCAATCTGTAAATCCCCACTTACTTGCACATCTGTTACTGTAACAAATCCAATACGTGGGTCTTTAATTTTACGACTGATGATGTCGCCTAATTCTTTCTTCATTTGCTCGCCCACACGGTTCGCACGTAATTTCATAACTTTTCACCTCATTCAATACCATTCCAATTGTGTTATCGTACGTTCAATTTCAGGAAATGAATCAATGTAYGCAAGTACACGATTCATTTCTTTTTCACAGACAACACGATTTGAGGATACGGAAACAATCGCAATTTCTGTACGTTGCCATACATCTTGGTGTCCTACTTCTGAAACAGCCACATTATAGCGTTGCTTCACACGAGTTAACACACGTTGTAAAATTGCACGTTTCTGTTTTAAAGAATGCACATCGTAAATCATACACTCGAATGAGAGTGAAGCGATGATCATCGCTTCACTTCTTCCATAACGTACGCTTCAATGATGTCCCCTTCTTTAAGATCATTATATCTCTCAATTGTAATACCACACTCATAGTTTTGCGCAACTTCTTTTACGTCATCTTTGAAACGTTTTAACGTATCAAGTTGCCCTTCAAAAATTACTACGCCATCACGGATAATACGCACGCCGCTATCACGTGTAATCTTACCATCTATTACGTAACAACCTGCAATCGTTCCAACTTTTGTTACTTTGAACGTTTGACGAACTTCTGCTTGACCAATTACTTTTTCCTCGAATTCTGGATCAAGCATACCTTGCATCGCTGCTTCGATTTCTTCGATTACTTTATAAATAATACGGTGTAAACGAATATCAACATTTTCTAATTCAGCTGTACGCTTCGCATTCACGTCTGGACGTACGTTAAATCCAATTACAATTGCATTAGATGCAGAAGCTAAAATGATATCAGACTCTGTAATCGCACCTACGCCTGTATGGATAATTTTCACTTTTACGCCTTCAACATCAATTTTGCGAAGTGATGCTGCCATTGCTTCTACAGAACCTTGTACGTCTGCTTTCACAATTAAGTTGATTTCTTTTACATCGCCTTCTTGAATTTGTTGGAATAAATCTTCAAGGCTTAATTTAGATTTCTCACCACGTTGTGCAACTAATGCTTCTTGTGCACGTGATTCACCAATTTGACGTGCTTTCTTCTCATCAGCAAACGCCATGAAGCGATCCCCTGCTTGTGGTACTTCATTTAAACCTGTAATTTCAACAGGAGTTGATGGACCAGCAACTTTAACGCGACGACCAATATCACTTACCATTGCACGAACACGTCCGAATGATGTTCCAACAACGATTGGATCTCCAACTCGAAGCGTACCGTTTTGCACAAGTAATGTCGCGATTGTTCCTTTACCTTTATCAAGCTGTGCTTCAATTACAGTACCAGTTGCATAGCGATTTGGATTTGCTTTATATTCTTCTACTTCACTTACAAGAAGAATCATTTCTAGCAAGTTGTCAATTCCTTCGCCTTGAATTGCTGAAATTGGTACAAAAATTGTATCTCCGCCCCAAGCTTCTGGAACTAGTTCATATTCTGTTAACTCTTGCATTACGCGATCTGGATTTGCTGCTGGTTTATCCATTTTATTCACAGCAACAATAATTGGTACTCCTGCTGCTTTCGCATGGTTAATTGCTTCAACTGTTTGTGGCATAACACCGTCATCAGCTGCAACAACAAGAATTGTAATATCTGTTACTTGCGCACCACGTGCACGCATCGTTGTAAATGCTGCGTGACCAGGTGTATCTAAGAATGTAATCTTCTTATCATTTACATCAACTTGGTATGCACCGATATGTTGAGTAATTCCACCAGCTTCGCCAGCAGTTACTTTTGAATTACGAATAGAGTCAAGTAATGTTGTTTTACCATGGTCAACATGCCCCATAATTGTAACAACAGCTGGACGCTCTTTTAAGTTTTCTTCATCATCTTGTTCATCCATGAATGTTTCAAACTCAGTTTCGCTTACAATTACTTCTTCTTCTACTTCAATGCCGTAATCAGTAGCAATTAACTCAATTGTATCTTTATCTAAATCTTGGTTAATTGTTGCCATAATTCCTAGCATAAAGAGCTTCTTAATAATTTCAGATGGCTCTTTGCTTAATTTTTTAGCAAGGTCACCTACTGTAAGGCTTCCAGAGAAAGTAATTTTATCTGGTGTTTCTACAATTTGTGTTTGCTGTCTTCCAGCAAAGTTCTCTTGACGTTTGTCTTCAGTCCCTTTGCCTTTTTTCTTCTTCTTATTGCTGTTCTTTTTACTGCGAACAACTTTCTCTTCTACTTCAAAATCATCTGCAACAGAAGGCTTTTCTGCTCCATTATTGTACTGATTATCTAATTTGTTTACTACTTCATCGTCTAACATTGTCATATGATTCGAAACCTCAATATTCATTTCTTTTAGTTTTGTAATAATATCTTTACTTGAAATATTGTACTTCTTTGCATATTCGTGTACTCGAATTTTACTCATACCTTCACCCCCGGTAAGTTGTATCGAGCATGCTACGCAGCTTTTTCGCAAAGCCCTCATCTAACACAGCTACAACGACTCGCTCGTCTCTCCCAATCGCATGCCCTAATTGTTGTCGATTTTCGACTTTTCTCATTGGTATATTGTAGTACGTGGTTTTATCAGTGATACGTTTTGTAGTGTTCGCTGACGCATCTTCAGAAAGCAATACAAGCTTTGCTTTGCCACTTCGTACTTCTTTTAAAACGAGTTCTTCACCCGAAATGAGTTTCCGAGCGCGGTTTGCTAGTCCTAAAAATGATTTCCAATCGGACACTTATTTCGACTCCTTTTCAACAAGCTCAAGAAGCTCTTCGTAAAGGGAACTGTCGATTTTCGCTTTTAGATGATGTTCCAAAATATTTTTCTTTTGCGCTTGGATAATGCATTCCTTGTCTTTTGACAAATATGCACCGCGTCCTGATTTTTTTCCAGTTACATCAATAGACACTTCGCCCTCTTTGGAACGAACAATGCGAACGAGCTCTCGTTTTGACTTCATTTCTTGCGTTGCAATACATTTTCGTAACGGAACTTTTCGATTGCTCACAATCATCACCTCTATTCGATTTCGTCTTCGACTGAATCGAATGCGATCATGTTGTCTTCTTCTGTTACAATACCAAGTTGCTTCGCATCAGACTCGCTCTTAATATCAATTTTCCAACCTGTTAATTTAGCTGCAAGACGTGCATTTTGTCCACGCTTACCAATTGCTAATGAAARCTGGTGGTCTGGAACAACAACAGTTGTTGCTTTTTCATCCTCATCCACAAGTACTTTTACAACTTGTGATGGGCTTAAAGCATTAGCCACATATTCAACTGGATCATTTGACCAGCGAACGATATCAATCTTTTCACCTTTTAATTCATCTACGATACGTTGTACACGTTGTCCTTTTGGTCCTACACAAGAACCTACTGGATCAACATCAGTATTCTCTGCATATACAGAAATCTTAGAACGATCGCCTGCTTCACGTGCTACAGAACGAATTTCTACAGTTCCATCATAAATTTCTGGCACTTCAATTTCGAATAAACGTTTTAAAAGGCCAGGATGTGTACGTGATACGTAAATTTGTGGTCCTTTTGTTGTTTTTTCTACTTTTGTAATAAATACGCGAATACGATCATGTGGTTTATATTGTTCATTCGGCATTTGCTCACTTACAGGTAGTAAAGCTTCTACTTTCCCTAAGCTTACATAGATGAAACGAGCATCTTGACGTTGCACAATACCAACCATGATGTCTTCTTCACGATCACTAAATTCTGAATAAATAACACCACGTTCTGCTTCACGCACACGCTGGGTTACAACTTGTTTTGCAGTTTGCGCTGCAATACGACCAAAATCTTTTGGCGTTACTTCAATTTCTAGTACATCGCCATCTTGGTAGTTCGGATTGATTTGTCTTGCTTCCTCTACAGAAATCTCAAGACGTGGATCAAACACACTATCTACAACGTCTTTACGTGCTAAAACTTGAATTGTTCCCACTTCTGGGTTAAAGCTCACACGAACGTTTTGTGCTTGGTTAAAATTGCGTTTATAAGCAGAGATTAAAGCTGCCTCAATTGCATCAATAATAATATCTTTGCTAATACCTTTTTCTGATTCTAATACGAGCAAAGCATCTAACAACTCAGTGCTCATGAAGATCCCCCTTCTTACTAAAACGTAACAGCAAGTCGCGCATTTGCAACTTTATCCATTGGAATTTGGATTTCTTTTTTACGTGTTTTAATAGTTAATAGTAATGTAATTGTTGTACCATCGTAGGAAAGTAGCTTTCCTTCAAACATCTTTTCACCATCAATCGGCTCATATGTTTTAATTGCCACTTGCTTTCCTACCGCTTGCTGGAAGTCTTTCTCTTTCTTTAATGGGCGTTCCGCTCCAGGAGATGATACATCCAAAAAGTAAAGATGAGGAATTGGATCCTCTTTATCTAAAGCTTCGCTTAAACGTTCACTTACCGCACCGCATTCTTCAATGTCGACGCCTTTTTCAGAATCGATGAATACGCGTAGGAACCAGTCTTTTCCTTCTTTCACATATTCTACATCTACAAGTTCAAGATTTAACTCTTCAACAATCGGCTGCGCAAATGCTTCTACAACTTCTGTGACTTTCTTATCCATAAACAGCCTCCTTCCTGCCGCCATGTACCATCTGAAAGAAAAGAACTCCGCCCATAAAAACGGTCTTTCTTATTCTTTCTCGTTAGCTAACAAAAGCCCCTGCCGTTAAGCAGGGAATATCTGTCTTAGTATTACCAAATTTAAGAAGTAAAACTTGTAACAAAATATGTATATACGACAGAAATGCCTCACCTACCTACGTAGATAAAACATAGATAGTAACAAGAAAGAGTGGGTTTCCCCACTCTCTTTTTTGCAAAATATACATGACATGGTTATCTCGGTTAATAGTATACCATAGCAAATGCTGATTTGCAAAGATTTTTCCTACCTACTAGAACAGTGACAATTGGTTTTGATCTGGCAAATCACCTAGGCAACCTTGACTATCTAAATACTCAATAATCGTTTTAGAAACCTTACTACGTTGTTGTAAATCTTCTTTTGATAAGAAATCTCCATTTTTACGAGCTTCTACAATACTAAAAGCTGCGTTTGTACCCAGGCCAGGCACTGCATTGAATGGAGGAATTAACGAATCTCCATCAATAATAAAGTCTGTTGCATGCGAACGGTATAAATCAACTTTTTGGAATGAGTAGCCACGCTCACACATTTCAAGTGTCATTTCTAATACCGTTAATAAACTCTTCTCTTTCGGCGCTGCATCCAATCCTTTTTGTGCAATTTCATCAATTCTTACCCGTATGGATGCTGAACCTTTTGCCATTGCCTCTACATCAAAGTCATCTGCACGTACCGTAAAGTATGCTGCATAGAATAAGAGCGCGAAATGTACTTTGAAATATGCAATACGCACCGCCATAAGTACATAAGCAGCTGCATGGGCTTTAGGGAACATGTACTTAATCTTCTTACAAGATTCAATATACCATCCAGGCACATTATTATTGCGCATTTCTTCTTCCCATTCTTCCGGAACACCTTTACCTTTACGTACCGACTCCATAATTTTAAACGCTAGTGATGGATCTAATCCTTGATATATTAAATATACCATGATGTCATCACGACAACCGATAACTTCACTTAGCGTACATGTACCGTTATAAATTAACTCATTCGCATTACCAAGCCATACGTCTGTACCGTGAGACAGTCCAGAAATTTGGACAAGTTCTGAGAATGTTGTCGGTTTTGTTTCTTCTAACATCTGCCTTACGAATTTTGTACCGAACTCTGGTATACCAAGTGTACCGGTTTTACAGTTAATTTGTTCTTCTGTTACACCTAAAGATTCTGGACCAGAGAAGATTTTCATAACTTCCGGATCATCTGTTGGTATGGTTTTCGGATCTACACCACTTAAATCTTGAAGCATACGAATTACGGTCGGATCATCGTGCCCCAGTATATCAAGTTTCAATAAATTATCATGAATCGAATGGAAGTCAAAGTGTGTTGTTCTCCACTCCGCTCCTATTGAATCGGCTGGGAATTGAATTGGTGAAAAGTCAAAAATGTCCATGTAATCCGGTACAACGATAATACCACCTGGATGCTGTCCAGTTGTACGTTTTACACCAGTACAACCAGCAACAAGACGATCAATCTCTGCATTTCGAATTGTTAAGTTATGATCATTTGCATAACCTTTTACATACCCGTATGCTGTTTTTTCAGCAACCGTACCAATTGTTCCAGCACGATATACGTAATCTTCCCCAAACAATACTTTCGTATAGTTATGGGCACGAGGTTGGTATTCTCCGGAGAAATTCAAATCGATATCGGGTACCTTATCTCCTTTAAAGCCAAGGAACGTTTCGAACGGAATATCATGTCCATCTTTTACATATGGAACATTACACGTTGGACATTCTTTATCGGGTAGGTCAAAACCAGAACCTACAGAACCGTCATTAAAGAATTCTGATTGCTTACAATTTGGACATACATAGTGTGGTGGTAATGGATTTACTTCGGTAATTTCCATCATCGTCGCAACGAATGATGACCCTACCGATCCACGTGAACCTACAAGGTAGCCGTCAACAAGTGATTTTTTTACAAGCTTATGTGAAATTAAATAAATAACGGCAAATCCATGTCCAATAATACTTTTTAATTCTTTTTCAAGACGAGCTTCTACAATTTCTGGGAGCTCGTCACCATAAATGCTACGGGCCATTCTATAACTCATATCACGTGTTTCATCATCAGCGCCTTCAATTTTCGGTGTGTATAAATCATCTTTTACTGGATGAACATCACCAATTAACGCTGCAATTTTTTGTGTATTTGTCACAACAATTTCTTTCGCTTTCTCTTCACCTAAGAATGAGAAACACTCTAACATTTCATCAGTTGTACGGAAATGTACAGGCGGTAGTGAATGGCGATTTAATGGGTTTGCTCCGCCCTGCGAACTCACTAAAATTTTACGATACATTGCATCTTCAGTATCTAAATAATGCACGTTCCCTGTAGCAACAACTGGTTTATCTAACGTTTCACCTAGTTTTACTAAGTTTGAAATAATTGTTTTTAACTGTCCTTCATCTCGAACGAGTTCACGTTCTACTAAATGACGTAACACCTCTGGAGGCATAACTTCAATATAATCATAGAACTGTGCAATTTCTTCTACTTCTTCTGGTGCCTTTTGCATCATTGCTTCAAATACTTCACCTTTATCACAAGCGGTACCAACTAATATACCTTCGCGATATTTTTTTAACAACGAACGCGGTACACGTGGTACACGGTAAAAGTAATTCAAATGGGAATACGAAACAAGTTTATATAAATTTTTCAATCCAACATCCGATGTTGCAAGCAGTGTCATATGACTTGGACGTCCACGTTTATACGCATCCCCTTGCCCCATGCTGTCATTTAATTGATCGTGATATTCAAAACCTTTTTCAATCACATCTTTTAACATTTTCACAAGTAAATAACCTGTTGCTTCCGTATCATAAATTGCACGGTGATGTTGCGTTAATTCAATATCAAGCTTTTTACACATCGTATTTAAACGATGATTCTTCATCTCTGGGAATAAAAATCTAGCTAACTCCAATGTATCAATAACTGGATTTTTCGGCTTGTCTAAGCCACATTTCTTAAACCCAACATTTAAGAATCCCATATCAAAACTTGCGTTATGGGCAACAAGTGTATGGTCACCCATCCATGATTCAAACTTTTTAAATACTTCTCCTACTTCTGGTGCATTAGTCAACATATCATCTGTTATACCTGTTAATTCAATGATTGTTGCTGATAATGGTTGATGCGGATTTGCAAAAGATTCAAAGCGATCGATAATTTCGCCGCCTTTCACTTTTACAGCGGCTAATTCAATAACCGTATCATATACAGCTGATAACCCTGTCGTTTCAACGTCGAAAACAACGTATGTTTCATCTGCAAGTAGTCGATGAGCCTCATTATAAGCAATAGGAACACCGTCATTTACTAAATTGGCTTCTACACCATAAATGACTTTTACACCGGCCTTTTTACCAGCGGAATACGCTTCTGGGAAAGACTGTGCAACAGCATGGTCTGTAACAGCGATAGCCTCATGTCCCCATTTTCCAGCTTGAGCAACAAGCTTAGATACTGATGTAACAGCATCCATTTGACTCATTGGCGTATGCAAATGAAGCTCTACCCGTTTTTCTCCTTCAGGTGCTTTATCTTTACGAGAAGGCCCTGTTATTTCGTTAATATCGTTCGCAATCATTACTAAGTCACGAACAAACGTATCGTTTTGGACCGAACCTCGCGCTTTTACCCACATTCCTTTTTTTAAGGATTGCAGCATCGGAATATCTTCTTTATCACGTGAGAACATCTTAATCATAATAGAATCCGTATAATCCGTTATTTTTAACGTTAATAACGTACGTCCACTACGCAGCTCTTTTGTTTCCACATTGAAGACATAACCTTGAACAGTTTTTCTTCTTTCTTCATCTTGAATTTCGCGTAGCGGTGTAATCTCTTCATCAGGCTTAATAAGGTAACCGAGTACAATCGGCCCTTCATGTACAACATCACTTTCTTCAGCTTGCTTCTTGGCCATTTCTTCCATAGCTTGTATAACACGCTGACGATCTTCTTGCTGTGTTTGTTCACGAAATTTTTGAACTTCCTCTTCGTTTTGCTTTATATTTGTTTCAAGCTGAAAACGTGGAAATCCGAAAACTTCATATTGATCCCCTACCGATTTCGCAAGATTTTTCTTTAGCGCAGTAGATTCTAACTCATTATTCACATCAAGTAACAACTTCACTCCGTTTACATGCGGAAGTTGCTTTTTTAAATACGCAAACATAGGTGAAAAAGTAATTCGATCTGTACAAAGTGGCCAATATGCTTTGACCTCTTCTTCTGTAAATTGTTTATTCTCTGTTTCTAGTGCAAATGACGTTTTTGCAATATGTGAAAATGACTGCTTGAGCTGTGTTTCAAACAGTTCATATAATTCTGTTGGCAAAATACGTGGCACTTGCAAGTCAAAATGCCAGCTTTTATTTGCTTTATCGACAACTAACTTTTGTATACCTCCACCTTGTAAGTATTGATTTATAAGGTCTTCAGGTATCTGCAACTGCTGGAGCAAAATTTGAAATCGCTCTTGTTGTTCATTTGTTAACGACATAAGCAACCTCCTTCCCTTTGCTATTATAAATTGAAACTTTCGGCAAGGAAAGATTTCTTCCTTTTAACTGATTATTTTTTTACTTTACATAGAAATAGAAGGTACCTCACCTGGAGGTACCTCTTCTTATTTCAAAATATTAGCAATGTATGCATGAAGTTCTTCTACTTTTACTTCTGCAGATTCATTTGTAGCACGTACTTTTACTTCAACAATGCCTTCATCAGCTTTTTTACCAACTGTTACTCGAACTGGAAGACCAAATAAGTCTGCATCAGCAAATTTAACACCTGCACGCTCTGCACGATCATCTAACAATACTTCATAACCTTGTTCTTGTAATGAATTGTAGATCGTTTCACCTACTTCACGCTGTGCATCAGACTTCATGTTTACTGGAATTACATGTACATGGAATGGTGCAACAGCTTTTGGCCAAACCAAACCATTTTCATCGTTAAATTGCTCAGCAACTGCCGCAACTGTACGAGATACCCCGATACCATAGCATCCCATGATAAGTGGTTTCGTTTTTCCATTCTCATCTAAGAACGTTGCATCCATTGCTTCGCTATAACGTGTACCTAATTTAAACACATGTCCAACTTCGATACCACGAGCAAAACGGATTGTCCCATTTCCATCTGGAGATTGATCTCCTTCTTGAATGAAACGTAAATCTGTATATTGACTCACTTTGAAATCACGCTCTGGATTTACATTTATATAATGGAATCCTTCTTCGTTTGCACCACAGCAACCATTTACAATTGCTGCTACAGCATGGTCAGCAATGACTTCAATGTCTCCTGTTACACCAATTGGTCCTAAAGAACCAACTTCGCAATTTAACAGTTCTCTTACTTCTTCATGTGAAGCAAGTTCAACAACTGAAGCACCATAGACATTCTTCACTTTTACATCATTTACTTCATGATCCCCGCGAACAAGTACAACAACAAACTTTTCATCGACTTTAAAGACCATAGATTTGATGCAATTTGACGCTTCCATATTTAAGAATGCAGAAACCTCTTCAATTGCTTTTTGATCTGGCGTTGCTACTTTTTCAAGTGCTTTTTCTGCTTCATCGCTTTTTGCATAGGAAGCAACAACAGGTGCCATTTCAATATTTGCTGCATAATCAGATGTATCAGAATACGCAATTGTATCTTCTCCTACATCAGATAATGCCATAAATTCATGTGTATCTTTACCACCCATTGCTCCAGAATCAGCAATAACCGCACGGAAATTCAATCCACAGCGCGCGAAGATATTAGAATATGCTTGGTATAGGCCACTATAAACTTCATCCAAACTTTCTTGTGTCGCATGGAAAGAATAAGCATCTTTCATTAAAAATTCTCTTCCGCGTAATAAACCAAAACGGGGTCTTTGCTCGTCACGGAATTTTGTTTGGATTTGATATAATGTTAACGGTAGCTTTTTATAAGATTTAATTTCATCACGTACAAGGTCTGTAATAACTTCTTCATGCGTTGCTCCTAGTGCAAACTCACGATCATTACGATCTTTCATACGCATTAACTCAGAACCGTAAGAATACCAACGACCTGATTCTTGCCACAATTCAGCTGCTTGTAATGCTGGCATTAATAATTCTACAGCCCCTGCTCGTTCCATCTCTTCTCGAACAATACGTTCCACTTTATGCAATACTTTTAGCCCCAGTGGTAAAAAGCTGTAAATACCAGAAGCATTTTGACGCATGAATCCTGCACGAAGTAGCAATTGATGACTTTTAATCTCAGCATCAGCTGGCACTTCACGTAATGTAGGACTAAATACCATACTTTGTTTCATCTATTCGCACCTCTTTAATTTACTCTAATACGCAGTAAAACCCCCCACCTCAAATTAGGTGAGGGATTACGACTCTAAGAGTTTTATTCATTTCATTCACTATTCACAAAAAACATCGTGAATTTTATACTTACTACAAGTTTCACTTTATTTTACAAGAAAAATCTCCGAATGTCATTCCACGTTACAACTAACATAAGTAACATCAATAACGCAAAGCCAATAAAATGAACCATTCCTTCTTTTTGGCGATCAATTGGTTTCCCACGCAAAGCTTCAATTAAGAAGAAGAACAAGCGTCCTCCATCAAGAGCAGGAACCGGTAATAGGTTGAATAGGCCAAGGTTTATGCTTAAAACAGCTGCCAAACTAAGAACACGCATAACACCATAATCTACTACTTGGTCTGTTAAATTATAAATTCCTACGGGACCTGATAAATCATTAATAGAAAACTGACCCGTCACTAGTTTTACAAGGGAATCAAAAATTAATTTTGTCCATGTATACGTCTGCTCAAAACCTGATTTAATAGAACCAAAAATAGATTTCTCTACAGGAGAGTATACACCAATTCTACCAACCTCTTCTTTCCCCTCTTTATCAGCTGATGGCGTTACTTTTACATTAAATTGATCACTGTCACGTTTTACATGAAGCGTAATTTCTTTATTTGGGTGTTCACGTACAATCGTGACAACATCTTTCCATGTATTCGTGTCTTTCCCATCGATTGCTTGAATCGTATCATCTTGTTTCAATCCTGCTTGTTCTGCAACACTATCCTTCATTACTTTCCCAACCATCGGCTTATCAACAGGAATACCTTGTACCAATCCAATGATAACAAAAATAACAAATGCAAGAATGAAGTTCATAGCAGGACCTGCAAAGATTGTTAATGCTCGCTGTCCTAGCGTTTTAGAACCAAATTGTCTGTTAAACGGGGCGATTTGTATTTCTTCTCCTGCTGAAACAATACGAGCTTTTTCATTCACACGGAATGTTTGCAATTCCTCTTCGTATTCTTCGTAACCAGCAATTGTGAGATTGTGTTCCAAATCAGCTTGCTCTACTTCAATCACGCGAACATTCGGATACTTTTCGCGCCCGTCTAAAACTAATTTCATAACTTCTTCGTTTTCATTTAACACGAGTCCAACTTTTTTTCCTGGTTTTAATTCAACCGTTTCTGCATCCTCACCAGCCATTCTAACATAGCCTCCAAGAGGTAGTAGCCGAATTGTATAAACTGTTTCATTCTTTTCAAATGAAAATATTTTTGGTCCAAAACCAATTGCAAACTCGCGACATAAAATACCCGCTCTTTTTGCGAAATATAGATGCCCTAGCTCATGGAAAAATACGAGTGCACCGAAAATTAATATAAAGGCAATCGCTGTATTCAATTCCATAACCACCTTTGCTAAATTTGTTCCATCACAAACCGTCTTGTGGCCGCATCAATTTCCTGAATTTCTTCTAAGCTCGGACGTGCAATAACATTGTGATGGTGCATTGCTTTTTCAATGAGGTCTTCTACTGTTAGGAAACCAATTTTCTTTTGTAGAAAGGCTGCTACAGCTACTTCATTTGCTGCATTCATAACAGCTGGCATGCTCCCGCCCATCTTTCCAGCTTCATATGCAAAACGTAGGCAACGGAAACGATCTTGATTCATTTGTTCAAAATGCAGTGTTCCAATTTCCCATAAATTTAACTGTTTTGTATCTGAGAGAGGTAATCGATCTGGATATGTAAGTGCATATTGAATTGGTACACGCATATCTGGTGAGCCGAGCTGTGCCATTACACTACGATCTTCAAATTCAACCATAGAATGAATAATGCTTTCTTTATGTAAAACAACATCAATTTGCTCATAAGGTATACCGAAAAGCCAATGCGCTTCAATTACTTCCAGCCCCTTATTCATCATTGTAGCAGAATCAATTGTAATTTTCGAACCCATTGACCAGTTTGGATGACGAAGCGCATCTTCCACAGTCACATGATGTAATTCATCTCTCGTTTTATCGCGGAAACTCCCGCCTGAAGCAGTGATAATTAAGCGAGAAATTCGCTTTTCATTTTCTCCATTCAAACATTGAAAAATAGCCGAATGCTCACTATCTACTGGAAGTAACGGCACATTATGTTTGCGTGCAGCTTCCATTACAATATGTCCCGCAGTTACTAATGTTTCTTTGTTTGCAATTCCAATTGTTTTTTTCGCCTCAATTGCACGGAGTGTTGGTAACAACCCTACACTACCTACAACAGCATTTATTACAACTTCTGCACTCGGGTGAAGAGCTACCTCTAATAGTCCTTCGTCACCATATACTACTTTTGTATTTCCAGAAACTGATTGTAACCTTACAACATCTTCCTCTCTTTGTACAGAAACAAGCTGAGGAGAAAATTCTTGAATAACTTTTACTGCGTAGTCAATATTTTTCCCTACAGAAAAAGCAACGAGACGGAATTGGTCTGGGTGCGAGCGTAGTACATCTAAAGTTTGCGTCCCAATTGATCCGCTTGCCCCTAATAAACTAATGTTTTTCATGACTCCAACCCCTCGTTTTATTATGAAATGAAATGTAAGAAGTGTAAAATCGGTAATACGAACAACCAACTATCTGTTCGATCTAAGATTCCACCATGTCCTGGTAAAATTGTACCCGAATCTTTCACACCGTAATGGCGTTTAAAAGCAGATTGTACTAAATCACCAAGTTGTCCAAAAATGGAGATCGCGATTGTAACAATTATTAACATCCCAACGTTCCCTTGAACTTGGAAAAACATATTGTATACAAAAGCAACAATAATCCCACAAACAATACCGCCTAGTGAACCTTCTATCGTTTTATTCGGACTAATTTCTGGCCACAATTTTCTTTTTCCGATTGCTTTCCCTATGAAATATGCACCTGAATCAGTTGCCCAAATGACAAATAACGCATAAAACACAAAATGGATTCCCGCTATTCTCGTTTCATTTAAATATAAGAATCCCATTGCAACATACGTTGTTGCCATAAGTAAAAAAGAAGCATTGTCAAAAGTAAATGTATTCTTTGAAAGGACTGTATATGATAAAAGTAATAAAACAATCACAAATGTGATTTCTAGTTTATCTAATCCAATCCAATTGAACACTCCTGATGCATTACTTGGAACTAAAATACTCCACAATAATAATGCGGCTAAAACTGTTGGTACCGAAATAAGTGTAAGCTTGTTCATACGAATTAATTCATATAATCCTATAGAAGCAAGTGCATACACTAAAACTGTAAAAGGCACGCCACCGTAAATTACGATGGGAATGAACAGCGCGGCAGCAATCACTCCAGTAATAATTCTCTGTTTCACTACCAAACCCTCTCTTTCTACACGCCTCCGAATCTGCGCCCTCTATGTTGAAAGTCTGTAATCGCATTTAGCAAATGTTCCTCGGTAAAATCTGGCCAATACACATCTGTAAACCAAAGCTCCGAATACGCAATTTGCCATAGCATGAAATTACTAATACGTAGCTCCCCACTTGTACGAATAAGCAAGTCTGGGTCAGGTAAAGAGCTTGTCATTAAGTATGAAGAAAGCATTTCTTCATTTACATCTTCTGAACGAACTTTCCCTTCTTCGCTATCTTTCATCATATGTTGCACAGCAGAAACGATTTCATCGCGACTTCCATAGTTTAACGCAAAATTGAGAATTAATCCCGTGTTCTCTTTTGTATCTTCCATGGCTTTTTCCATCGCTCTGCGCGTATGCGTAGGAAGACGATCTTTTTGTCCAATTACTCGAACTTGTACATTTTCTTCAATTAATTCTGGTAAAAATGCACCTAAAAATTCTTCTGGAAGCTTCATTAAATAATCGACTTCCTTTTTCGGTCTTTTCCAATTCTCAGTAGAAAAAGCATAAAGAGTCAGCACTTTCACATCAAGTTTACTAGCAAATTTCGTAATTTTTTTTACTACTTGCATTCCTTCATGATGTCCGGCAATGCGGGGCATTGCTCTTCTCTTTGCCCATCTTCCATTACCATCCATAATGATCGCAATGTGCTCTGGGATATGTCCCTTTTTCACTTTTCCAATGAGATGATCAAACGATGTGACCTTTTTACCTTTAAAAAAAGGAAACTTTTTAAACATCATTCATACCCTCCAACAAGCAGACGTATGCCAAAAAGTGTAAAAAGACCCCCTTAAGAAGAGGGTCATATTTGCGAAGGTATCGCTATTACACTTCCATGATTTCTTTTTCTTTGTTTTTTGCGATTTCGTCAACTTTTGCAATATATTTATCTGTTTCTTTTTGGATATCTTCTGTATATCCTCTTAAGTCGTCTTCTGTAATATCTCCAGCTTTTTCAAGCTTTTTAAGATCATCATTAGCATCACGACGTACGTTACGAACTGCTACTTTTGCTTCTTCAGCATATTTCTTAACAGTTTTTACTAGGTCTCTACGACGTTCTTCTGTTAATGCAGGGAATGCAATACGAATTACTGATCCATCGTTAGAAGGATTTAGACCTAAATCAGCTTTTAAAATTGCTTTTTCAATATCACCGATAGAAGTTTTATCATACGGCTGAATAACAAGCAAACGTGCTTCAGGAACTGTAATGTTCGCTAATTGCACAACAGGTGTTGGTGCACCATAATAATCAACTTGTACTTTATCTAATGCAGACGCGCTTGCACGACCAGCACGAACTGAAGCTAATTCGCGAGAATAAGCAGCAACTGCTTTTTCCATTTTTTCATTTGCAGCTTTTAATACTTGTTGTCCCATTTTTATTTCCCCCTTACAATTGTTCCAATATTTTCGCCTAAAACGACACGCTTAATATTACCTTTTTCCATAACTGAGAATACAATTAATGGAATATCATTATCCATACATAAAGAAGAAGCAGTAGAATCCATTACACCTAAACCTTCTTTTAATACATCTAAGTAAGTAAGTGTTTCATATTTCGTAGCTGTTGGGTCAATAGATGGATCTGCATTATATACGCCATCTACATTGTTTTTCGCCATTAAAATAACATCAGCTTCGATTTCTGCTGCACGTAATGCTGCAGTTGTATCTGTAGAGAAGTACGGGTTACCTGTACCCGCTGCAAAGATAACAACACGCTTCTTCTCTAAGTGACGAATTGCTTTGCGACGAATGTAAGGTTCTGCCACTTGACGCATTTCAATAGAAGTTTGAACACGTGTTTGAATTCCAATGTTCTCCAAGCTATCTTGAAGAGCTAATGAGTTCATAACTGTCGCTAACATGCCCATGTAGTCCGCTCCTGCACGGTCCATGCCCATTTCACTTCCAATTTTCCCACGCCAAATGTTACCGCCGCCAACAACAACAGCAACCTCTACATCAAGTTCTGCAATTTCTTTCACTTGTTCTGCAACTGACTTAATAACAGCTGGGTTAATTCCAAATCCTTTTTCACCAGCTAAAGCTTCACCGCTTAGCTTTAAAACAACACGATTATATTTCGGTTTACTCATAATGAACCTCCAATTGCCTACATCTTTATTTTAAAAAAGGGAACACAATGTGTTCCCTAATCTGTATTAGTTGTTACCTTTTACTTGGTTCATTACTTCTTCAGCAAAGTTGTCTTCACGCTTCTCGATACCTTCACCAACAGCGTAGCGAACGAATCCTTTTACCGTTCCGCCTTTAGACTCAACGAATTGACGAACTTTCATATCAGGGTTTTTAACGAATGCTTGGTCAAGTAAGCAAATCTCTTCGAAGAATTTACCTAGGCGACCTTCAACCATCTTAGCAACGATTTTTTCAGGCTTGCCTTCGTTTAAAGCTTGTTGTGTTAATACTTGACGCTCATGCTCAACTTCTTCAGCTGTTACAGCATCGCGGTCGATGTATTTAGGGTTAACTGCTGCAATGTGCATTGCTACATCTTTAGCAGCTGCTTCATCAGTAGAACCTTCAAGAACTGTTACTACACCAATGCGTCCACCCATGTGTAGGTAAGCACCGAATGCATCTGCATCAGTTTTTGTTACGATTTCAAAACGACGAAGTGTAAGTTTTTCACCAATTTTAGCGATTGCTTCATTGATGTGCTCTTCTACTGTTTTACCATTTGCAATTGTTTGAGTCATAGCTTCCTCAACAGATGCAGGCTTGTTAGCTAATAAGTGMGCAGCTAATTCTTTWATTAAMGCTTGGAAACCTTCGTTTTTCGCAACGAAATCAGTYTCAGAGTTTAATTCTAAGATTAAAGCATCGTTACCGTTTGTTTCGATRWAAGTTAAACCTTCAGCAGCRATRCGGTCTGCTTTTTTCGCAGCTTTCGCAATACCTTTTTCACGTAAGAAATCAATTGCTTTCTCCATGTCGCCATTCGTTTCTGTTAAAGCTTTTTTGCAGTCCATCATACCTGCGCCCGTTTTTTCACGAAGTTCTTTTACCATTTGTGCAGTAATTGCCATACTTTTCATCCTCCTAAAATATGTATTTATACCTTAAAAAAGGTGATAAAAGGCCGAACCCCTTATCACCTTTCCAAATTTGTTACGCAGTAACAGTTTCTTCACCTTGTTTTGCTTCAAGGATCGCGTCTGCCATTTTAGATGTAAGAAGTTTTACAGCACGAATTGCATCATCGTTTGCTGGAATTACGTGATCGATTTCGTCTGGATCACAGTTTGTATCAACGATTCCGATGATTGGAATGTGTAATTTGCGTGCTTCAGCAACTGCGATACGCTCTTTACGAGGGTCTACTACGAATAATGCACTTGGAAGACCTTTCATATCTTTAATACCGCCTAAGAATTTTTCAAGACGCTCTAACTCTTTTTTAAGTTGAACAACTTCTTTCTTAGGAAGTACATCGAATGTACCATCTTCTTGCATTCTTTCGATGTCTTTAAGACGCTTGATACGCTTTTGGATTGTTTGGAAGTTTGTTAACGTTCCACCTAACCAACGTTGGTTAACGAAGTACATACCTGCACGAGTTGCTTCTTCTTTAATAGCTTCTTGTGCTTGTTTTTTTGTACCTACGAATAAAATGTCGCCACCTTCAGCAGCGATGTTACGCATTACGTTGAAAGCTTCTTCAACTTTTTTCACAGTTTTTTGTAAGTCGATGATGTAGATACCGTTACGCTCTGTGAAAATGTAACGTTTCATTTTTGGGTTCCAACGACGAGTTTGATGTCCGAAATGAACACCTGCTTCAAGCAATTGCTTCATAGAAATTACTGCCATAATTTAGTTCCTCCTAAATGGTTTTTGATATCCTCCGTTTACTTCACCTTTAAGCGAAACTACAAGCGTAGCACCAACACTTAAATCGGTAAACGTGTGTACTTTGTACTGACACCACTGCTTACTATATCATAATGAAATATTACAATCAAGTCGAAAATGCGAACAATGTAAAACTTTCTTTTTAATTATGATTTTACTCATCTATTTCTCAATTCTAACTTCAGTATTACCACTCTTCCTTTCCTTTAAGCAGCCGTGCCTAATAAAGCAAAACCACGGCTTTCCCCCCCATCAGAACGCAATGAATCTTTTAGAAAATAAAAAAGCTCTCCTCACATGAGGAGAGCTTCCCTTAACAATTAGTTTGTTTTTAATTTAGCAAGTTCTTGTAAAAACTTGTCGTTTAATACTTTAATGTATGTTCCTTTCATACCTAAAGAACGAGATTCAATAACGCCTGCACTTTCTAATTTACGAAGTGCGTTTACGATTACAGAACGAGTAATTCCTACACGATCAGCAATTTTACTTGCAACAAGTAAACCTTCTGTTCCATTTAATTCTTCGAAGATGTGCTCAATTGCTTCTAACTCACTGTATGATAACGAGCTAATTGCCATTTGAACGACCGCTTTACTACGCGCTTCTTCTTCGATTTCTTCCGCTTTTTCGCGTAAGATTTCCATACCTACTACAGTTG
Source organism: Bacillus sp. 05T22 (assembly GCF_056396765.1). NCBI lineage: Bacteria > Bacillati > Bacillota > Bacilli > Caryophanales > Bacillaceae > Bacillus > Bacillus sp. 05T22. The sequence goes on along the minus strand of NZ_JBFTMC010000017.1, from coordinate 53,654 downwards.
CGCTGTACTCAGCAAGAATTAAATCATCATCTAAAAATTCTTGACCAAGACGCGCTAACACTAGTGTACCTAGACGTTCACCGCCACCAACGATCGGTACAATTGTAGTTAAACCTTGACCGAATAATTCTTTGTTTTCTACAGGGAATGCTGTAAATTGACTGTTTACATCTAAGTTTGAAGATGTTTCTGTAACGTTGAATAGGCTTTGTGTATATTCTTCTGGAAATTGACGCTCTGCAAGCATTTGTTTCATGCGCTCATTCTCGATTTGTTGGTGAATTGCATATCCTAATAATTTACCGCGACGACTTACAACGAATACGTTCGCTTCAATTACTTCACACATTGTATCTGACATTTCTCTAAAGTTTACAGGCTTTCCTGCTGCGCTCTGTAATAACGCATTTAATTTTCTCGTTTTTGCTAATAATTCCATTTCAAAAGTTCCTCCTACATGTTACTTACATATTTTTTCATCACTTGGAAACTAGGGCGAGTCACCTGATGACACTATTACAAAATAAACTGGCTCACATCTTTATTTTTAGCAATCGTTGCTAATTTTTCCTCTACATATTGAGGTGTTATCGTTATTTTCTCTAACGTAATCTCAGATGCTTCAAACGATAAATCTTCAAGAAGTTTCTCCATAATGGTATGAAGTCTTCTCGCTCCAATATTATCCGTATCTTGATTAACTTGATAAGCAATCTCAGCAATCTTACGAATAGCTTCGTCAGAAAATTCAATTTCTATACCCTCAGTTGCTAATAATGCTATATATTGCTTCACTAAAGCATTATCAGGTTCTACAAGAATTTTAACAAAATCATCTACCGATAATTTTGTTAATTCCACTCGAATCGGGAATCTTCCTTGCAGTTCTGGAATTAAATCAGACGGTTTGGACATATGGAAGGCACCAGCCGCAATAAATAAAATATAATCTGTTTTCACCGATCCATATTTCGTTGCAACGTTTGATCCTTCTACAATTGGCAAAATGTCACGCTGTACACCTTCACGCGATACATCCACGCTATTCGACTGCTTACCAGCAATTTTGTCAATTTCATCAATAAAAATAATCCCGAGCTGTTCAGCACGATAAACAGCCTCTTGTGTAACTTCATCCATATCAATTAAGCGCTGTGCTTCCTCATTTGTCAAGACTTTTCTTGCTTCTTTTACAGAAAGTTTACGTTTTTTCGTTTTTTTCGGCATAAAACTTCCTAATGCATCTTGGAAATTCATCCCCATTTGCTCCATACCAGTACCTTGCAACATATCAAACATAGAAGACTGTTGTTCCGTCACTTCAATCGATACAATTTCATCTTCAAGTAAACCTGCGGCAAGTTTCTTTTCAACTTCTCTGCGCTTCTTTTCAATTTCTGTGTCATCTTGTGTTTCAGATGTCTGATTCGCATTTTGATTTCCACCAAATAACATCTCTAACGGATTTTTGAATCCGGATTGTTTTTGCGGACTTGGCACCAAAATTTCAACAAGCCGTTGATTTGCTTGTTCCTCAGCCTTATCTTTAACCTTGACGACCATTTCTTCTTTTACGATGCGAACTGAAGTTTCTACAAGGTCACGCACCATAGATTCTACATCTCGACCGACATATCCAACTTCTGTGAATTTCGTTGCTTCAACCTTAATAAAAGGTGCTCCAACGAGCTTCGCCATTCGTCGTGCTACCTCTGTCTTTCCGACCCCTGTCGGTCCAATCATTAAAATGTTCTTCGGAGCAATTTCATCGCGTAAATCTTCCGCTAATTTACTGCGACGATATCGATTTCTAAGTGCTACTGCAACCGCTTTTTTCGCATCTTTTTGACCAATAATATATTGATCCAATTTTTCTACAATTTGACGCGGAGTAAAATGTAAATGCATATAAAATGCCTCCCTTACGATTCTACAATTCTTCCACAATAATATTGTGATTTGTATACACACAAATGTCACCAGCAATTTCTAAACTTGCTTTCGCAATTGCTTTTGCTGTTAAATGTTCACTCGCATGTTGCTTTAAAGCGCGGCCAGCTGCAAGCGCATAATGTCCACCTGAACCGATTGCTAAAATGCCATCATCCGGTTCAATTACTTCTCCTGTTCCTGAAACAAGAAGTAACGTTGTTTGATCCATAACGATTAACATCGCTTCCAATTGACGCAGCATTTTATCGCCACGCCATTGTTTCGCCATTTCAACTGCAGCACGTTGTAAATTTCCATTATACTCTTCTAATTTCCCCTCAAACATTTCAAAAAGAGTAAACGCATCCGCAACGGAACCTGCAAATCCAGCTAACACCTTCCCTTGAAATAGCTTTCGAACTTTGCGTGCTGTGTGCTTCATCACAACAGCATTACCAAATGTCACTTGTCCGTCGCCGGCCATAGCACACTCGCCATTATGGTGAATGGCAAATATCGTTGTAGCGTGGAAATTTCCCATAGAAAAAACTCCTTTATATGTTTTTATAGCTTTAAAAGCAATTTATGCCCGCGGGTGATGCTTCATGTAAACAGAACGCAATCTTTCTTTTGAAACATGCGTATAAATTTGTGTCGTTGATAGATTTTCATGACCCAATAACTCCTGCACAGTTCGTAAATCTGCACCTTCATCTAACATATGTGTAGCAAATGTATGCCTTAACATATGCGGACTTATTCGCATTGTAAGAGAAGCTTTCTTAATGAGCTCATTTAAAATATAACGAACACCGCGATCCGTTAACGGCTTACCCTTTGCATTTAAAAACACCATTTGAGAGTGTTCCTCTGTTTTTTTAGCTAACTGTTTTCTACCGTTTTCTATATAGGTAATTAAAGCATCTTGTGCATAACTTCCAAATGGAACGTACCTTTGTTTTTTGCCTTTTCCCGTCACTAGAATTGTCCCTACCGAGAAATCAATATCAGTAAGTTGTAAACTTACACATTCACTCACACGGATCCCCGTTGCATACATAAGCTCTAATAAAGCTTGATCCCTTTGACCAAGTGGTGTTTTTACATCAGAAACTTCAAACAATTTCTCCAATTCTTCAACATACAAAAACTTTGGGATTGACAGTTCTTTTTTGGGGAGTGACGCAAGTGCAAACGGATTATCTTCTCGATATCCTTCACGCATCAGAAAACGATATAAACTTCGTAAGCTCGATACTTTTCTTGCGACAGATTTACGGGCTAGCTTTTCATCGTGTAATGTTGTTAAGTACAAACGAACATCTACGTATGTAACGTCTAAAAAAGAGGATATGCCTTCTCGCTCCATAAATTGCACAAAATGTTCTAAATCATTTTGATAACTTGCAATTGTATATTTTGAATAATTTCTTTCAATTTGTAAATATCCAACGAATAATTGTAACAATTTCTTCACATTCACATAACTCACCTCAATAAAGGCTACTAAATCGTATCACAACTCAGTAGCCTTTGCAAGAAATTTAACTAAATATTTACAAAATTTCGAATTGTCTCTAAAGCGCGTGTTGCGTATGCTTCATTTCGCTCTTGTTTCTTTTTAATTTTCTTTTCTAATGGCGCAAATAAACCAAAGTTTGCGTTCATCGGTTGGAAGTTTTTCGCATTAGTTGCAGTAATATAATTCGCCATACTGCCCATTGCTGTTACAGGAGGTAATACAACAGGCTCTTCTCCCTTTACAAGACGAGCTGCATTAATACCCGCTAACAGCCCTGAAGCAGCCGATTCTACATATCCTTCTACACCTGTCATTTGTCCAGCAAAGAATAAATCATCACGATGTTTATATTGGTATGTTGGACGAAGTAATTTTGGTGAATTAATAAACGTATTACGATGCATTACACCATAGCGTACAATTTCTGCATTTTCAAGTCCAGGAATCAATTGTAATACTTCTTTTTGAGGTCCCCACTTTAAATGTGTTTGGAACCCAACAATATTGTATAACGTTCCTGCTGCATCATCTTGACGTAATTGAACAACAGCATATGGCGTTTTACCTGTTTTCGGATCTTCCAGCCCCACTGGTTTCATCGGTCCAAATAACAATGTCTGTCTACCACGGCTTGCCATTACTTCTACAGGCATACACCCTTCAAAGAATACTTCTTTCTCAAATTCTTTTAATGGCACTGTCTCTGCAGCAATTAAAGCATCATAAAAACGATCGAACTCTTCTTCTGTCATTGGGCAGTTTAAATAAGCCGCTTCTCCCTTATCGTAACGAGATTTTAAATATACTTTGTTCATATCAATGCTTTCTTTTTCCACAATTGGTGCAGCTGCATCATAGAAATAAAAATAATCTTCACCCGTTAACTCTTTTAACTGTGCAGAAAGTTCTGGAGATGTGAGTGGACCTGTCGCGATAACAGTTGGTCCTTCTGGAATTTCTGTCATTTCTTCGTTCATCACAGTTACGTTTGGATGATTTTTCACATACTCCGTTACTTTTGCTGCAAATTCATGCCGATCAACCGCTAATGCTCCTCCTGCTGGCACAGAACACTCATCTGCCGCACGGATAATAACAGAGTCCATTTTGCGCATTTCTTCTTTAATGACCCCAACAGCATTTGTTAATGTATTTGCACGAAGTGAGTTACTGCATACTAACTCAGCAAATTTATCTGTGTGATGAGCCGGCGTTTGTCTTACTGGTCTCATTTCATATAATTTTACTTGAACACCACGTTTTGCAATTTGATAAGCTGCTTCACTTCCTGCAAGACCTGCGCCAATGACGTTTACTACTTGTGTTGTCATGTATTTATCACCTTTCCTTTTCTATCCCGAAAAAAATGTGAGCAGTTACGCTCACATTTGTTGTTCTTCTTCATAATCACAAGAAATACATTGTACTTGAACGCCTTTTTTCAGCTTCTTCTCTACGAGCATACCTTCACATTTCGGGCATTTCCGGCCAATCGGTTTATCCCAAGATACGAAATCGCATTCTGGATATGTGCCACATCCATAGAAAAGACGTTTCTTTTTATTACTTCGGCGTTCAATAATTTGTCCTTTATCACATTTCGGACAAGTTACACCGATTTCTTTCACAATCGGTTTTGTATTGCGACAATCAGGGAAATTAGAACAAGCCATAAACTTCCCGTATTTGCCCATTTTAAAGACCATTGGGTGACCGCATAATTCACAATCTTCCCCAGCAGGTTCATCTTTAATTTCGACCTCACGCATCTCCTTTTCCGCTTTTTCTAAGCGGGGTTCAAAGCCTACGTAGAAATCATCAACAATTTTCACCCAATTTGCTTTCCCCTCTTCTACTTCATCAAGGTTTTGCTCCATATTGGCCGTAAATTCAATGTTAATAATTTCCGGGAAAAACTCTAAAATAAGTTCAATTACAATTTCTCCAAGTTCAGTCGGAACAAAGCGTTTATTGTCTAATGCAACATATCCTCGCTTCTGAATCGTTTCAAGTGTCGGTACGTAAGTAGACGGTCTCCCGATTCCAAGCTCTTCAAGCATCCTAACTAAACGGGCCTCTGTATAACGTGGTGGCGGCTGCGTAAAGTGCTGCTTTGGATCCATATCTTTTGAAAATACGGTTTCTCCTATTTCTAAAGGAGGCAACATTTTATCTTTTTCTTCCGCACCATCATCTTTCGATTCTACGTAAACTTTCATAAACCCTGAAAATTTCACTACTGAGCCACTTGCACGGAATTGAACGTTATTATTAATGAGTCTAGCTGTAACAGTATCCATTACAGCGGATGCCATTTGACTTGCAACAAATCGCTCCCAAATCAATTTGTACAAACGATGTTGATCACGACTTAAGAAACTTTTTAGTTCCTCTGGCTTTCTCATTACCGAAGTTGGACGAATTGCTTCATGCGCATCTTGTGCATTCGCTTTTTTCGTTTCCTTCTTCTTCTCTGTCCCTATGTATTCTGAACCAAACGCCTCAGTAATATAAGAGCGAGCTTCCTCTTGAGCAGTTTCCGATATACGCGTTGAGTCTGTTCTCATATACGTAATAAGACCTACGGTTCCCTGTTTACCAATATCTATCCCTTCGTATAGCTGCTGCGCAAGCATCATTGTTTTCTTTGCTCGCATATTTAATTTACGTGCAGCTTCTTGTTGTAAAGAAGACGTTGTAAATGGTAATGCAGGATTACGTTTTCGCTCTTTTTTCGTTACATTTTCAACTGAAAACACATTGTCTTTCATTGTTTCAATTATGTCTTTTACTTGCGCTTCATTTGTTAATTGAACCTTTTCTCCATTCACACCATAAAAAGATGCTTCAAATGTGTCTTTTCCTTTTACAAATTCTGTTTTAATTGTCCAGAACTCTTCCGGAATAAAACTTTGAATTTCTTTTTCACGATCAATAATTAAGCGAACCGCTACAGATTGTACACGTCCTGCACTTAATCCCTTTTTGACTTTCTTCCATAATAAAGGACTAATATTATAACCAACAAGGCGATCAAGTATCCGTCTTGCTTGCTGTGCATCTACTAAATCCATATTAATTGCACGAGGATGCTTAAATGACTCTTTAATCGCATCTTTTGTAATTTCATTAAATACAACCCGGCAATCTGATTCAACATCCACATTTAGCGTATTCGCTAAATGCCAAGCGATCGCTTCTCCTTCGCGGTCTGGATCGGCCGCGAGATAGACTTTTTTTGCTTTTTTTGCTGCTGATTTTAAATCTTTTAAAACAGGACCTTTACCACGGATGGTAATATACTTCGGGGTGAAATTATTTTTTACTTCTATCCCCATTTGACTTTTAGGCAAATCGCGAACATGTCCCATAGACGCGACGACTTTGTATTTTTTCCCTAAATATTTCTCAATGGTTTTCGCCTTAGAAGGCGACTCCACGATTACGAGGTAATCTGACATGCTAGTGCCTCCTTAAGAGGTGGATTCAAGTCTTCATTAATCTTATTGATTTCTCTTGTTTTTGTCAATCAAGAATGAGTATAACATACAGTGCCACTCTACCATTTGTCAATAATTGTTTAATAAAAACATAAAAATATACGATTAATTTAAAAATTCCTCGAGAATATCCTCTGCTTTTTGAACAAGTTTCGCCCCTTGCTTTATAAGTTGATTTGTTCCTGCTGCACTTTCTGTAAAAATAGGACCTGGAAAAGCAAATACCTCCCTATTTTGTTCTAAAGCGAGATCTGCAGTAATAAGCGAGCCACTTTTCGATTTCGCTTCCACTACTAGAACTCCTTTACAAAGACCACTGATAATTCGATTTCGCTTTGGAAAATACCATTTTCTAGGCGCGTAATGTGGCGGATATTCTGTTAATAACAGTACAGTATTCTTCCATATTTTATAAAAGTAGCAATTCTCTTTTGGATACATATACTGTAATCCATGCCCTAAGACAGCAATAGTAGAGCTATGTTGTTGCACTGCGATTTGATGAGCAATGGTATCAATTCCATTTGCAAAACCACTTACAATTAGCCATTCTTTGTCTATTAGCGGTTGTAAAATAGATTGTATGCTTTCTTTCCCGTATAAAGAAGGTTTTCTTGTTCCAACTACTGCAAATTTATTTATTTCTCCTAATAATTCTCTCTTTCCCTTTCCATATAAAATGAAAGGCGGATCTGATATTTCACGTAATAATTCTGGATAATCATCATCCCATATTGTGACATAAAAAATATGCTTTTCTTCTAAATGACGTATACATTGTGCTGGGGTAGATGTTTGTAAGAAGCTAACTAATTCAGCAGATTTTTTCGGAGTCAGCCCAGCATACTTTTCAAATTCCACTGAACTAAATTTATACAGTTTCTTTATCTCTGGGTCTATATGTAATAAGCGAGTTAACGCTTTCCAATGATCCGCTAACACATAATGAAGATGGAGCAATCGTTCCCTTTYCATGATCATTCTCCTTACCCATAATTTTTATTATGTAAACAGGAAAAAGTGTAAAAAGACACCCTCTAACACGAAGGTGTCTTTCAAAAAGATTAATAGTTTTTACAAGTTTCAAATAATCCTTTTTCTTTTAAAACAGCGATTAAAGTTTCGCCCATAACAGCTGGTGTTTCAGCAACTTTAATACCACAAGCTTCCATTGTTTTGATTTTTTCAGCAGCTGTACCTTTACCGCCAGAAATAATCGCACCAGCATGGCCCATACGTTTTCCTGCAGGCGCTGTTTGACCACCGATAAATCCAACAACAGGTTTTGTCATATTTGCTTTTACCCACTCAGCAGCTTCTTCTTCTGCTGTTCCGCCGATTTCACCAATCATAATAACAGCATGTGTTTCTTCGTCTTCATTAAACGCTTTTAACGCATCAATAAAGTCTGTACCATTGACAGGGTCGCCACCGATACCTACAGCAGTAGATTGACCAATGCCTTCTTGTGTTAATTGATGTACAGCTTCGTATGTTAATGTACCAGATCGAGATACAATACCGACATGACCTTTTTTATGAATATATCCTGGCATAATACCAATCTTACATTCATCTGGTGTAATAACACCTGGGCAGTTTGGTCCAAGTAAACGCGTCTGTTTACCTGCCATATACTTCTTAACTTTAACCATATCTAATACAGGGATTCCTTCTGTAATACATACTACTAAATCAATCTCTGCATCAACTGCTTCCATAATTGCATCAGCCGCAAAAGCGGGTGGAACGTACACAACTGAAGCATTTGCGCGCGTTGCTTTTACAGCATCTTCTACCGTATCAAAGACAGGTACACCTTCAATTTCAGTGCCACCTTTACCAGGTGTTACACCACCGACAATTTTCGTACCATATTCAATCATTTGTTTTGTATGGAATAAACCTTGTGAACCAGTAATACCTTGTACAATAACTTTTGTATCTTTATTAACTAATACGCTCATTTTTCTCCCCCGCTTTCTATTAGCCCACTAGTGAAACAATTTTTTGTGCACCGTCTGCCATAGATTCTGCTGCAACAATATTTAAACCAGATTCATTTAAAATTTTCTTACCTAGCTCAACATTTGTACCTTCAAGACGAACAACAAGTGGTAATTCAAGGCCTACTTGTTTTGTCGCTTCAATAACACCTTCTGCAATAACATCACATTTCATAATGCCACCAAAAATGTTAACGAAAATACCTTTTACATTTTTGTCAGAAAGAATAATTTTGAAAGCTTCTGTAACTTTTTCAGCTGTAGCACCGCCACCAACATCTAAGAAGTTAGCTGGATCGCCATGGTAATGTTTAATGATATCCATTGTTGCCATTGCTAATCCTGCACCATTTACCATACAACCAATATTTCCATCTAAAGGAATATAGTTTAAGTCGTATTTAGAAGCTTCAATTTCTTTCGGATCTTCTTCTTCAAGATCACGAAGTTCTAGAATGTCTTTATGACGATATAATGCATTAGAATCAAAATTTAATTTTGCATCTAATGCCATAACTTTTCCATCACCTGTTGTAACAAGTGGGTTGATTTCTGCAATAGAGCAATCTTTTTCGATATAAGCACGATATAAGCCCATCATAAACTTCACAGCTTGTCCTACAAGCTCTTTTGGAATATTGATGTTAAATGCGATTCGGCGCGCTTGGAAACCTTGCAAGCCTACTGCTGGATCGATATATTCTTTAAAGATTTTTTCTGGTGTTTTTTCTGCTACTTCTTCAATTTCTGTTCCGCCTTCTTCAGACGCCATTAAAACAACTTGAGAAGTCGCACGGTCTAAAACTAGACCTACATAATATTCTTTTTTAATATCGCATCCTTCTTCGATAAGTAAGCGTTTTACTTCTTTACCTTCAGGACCCGTTTGATGCGTAACAAGCGTAGTACCTAAAATACTTTCCGCATATGTACGAACTTCTTCTAAATTTTTCGCAACTTTTACTCCGCCAGCTTTGCCGCGTCCACCAGCGTGAATTTGTGCTTTCACTACACATACATCTGTTCCTAATTCTTTCGCTGCTTCTACAGCTTCTTCTACTGTAAATGCAACCTTCCCGTTCGGAACGCTAACCCCATAGCTTCTAAGGACTGCTTTACCTTGGTACTCATGGATATTCATGGTCCCATCCTCCCCTGTTTTCCTGTTTTACTCAAAAAGTTTTTTAATGTTTAAAAAACACTACATTGCCATTGTATAAAATGATTGGCACGCTGTCTACAATAAAGTGTCAGAAAACTGAAATCGCTTTATTCTTTTTTGAAAATAGTAATGTTTATATACCAAAATAAAAAAATAAGCTGTGAGTCACAGCTTATTTTTGAGTCACAGCTTATTTTTGAATCATATCCTTAATCGGTGCAAATGTTTTTCTATGCTCTTCTAATACTCCGTACATTTCAATCGCTTGTAAATGTTGTTTCGTTCCATAGCCCATATGTTGCTCAAATCCATATGCTGGATATTCTTTCCCAAGTTCTTTCATCATGCGATCTCTCGTTACTTTCGCAATAATAGACGCAGCTGCAATAGAAATACTTTTTGCATCACCTTTAATAATAGATGTTTGCGGAATTGGTGTAGGAAGCTTCATTGCATCAATTAATAAATATTCTGGTGTACATGCTAAATTCGCAATTGCATCTAACATTGCTCGTTTCGTCGCTTGATAAATATTTATTTCATCAATAACTTGCGGAGATACAATTCCAACCCCAATCGCGATTGCCTGTTCTTTAATTTCATCATAAAAACGCTCACGTTTCGCTTCACTGAGTTTTTTAGAGTCATTTAACCCTGGGATATAGAAATCTCCCGGAAGGACGACAGCAGCCGTAACAACGGGCCCAGCTAGCGGTCCTCTCCCCACTTCATCAATTCCAGCAATATATGAGAGCCCTTTTTCACGTAATGCTTTTTCATATTTTGACATCTCTAAAAACTTTTCTTTTTCCTTTTGCGCTAACTCTTTTTGTTTATACCATTTTAAAATGAGCTTTTGAACGCCTTTCCGCTCATCCTTCAATAACACTTGAAATCTTTCATCTTCTTCATTCTTAATTTCTTGTAATACACATTCTGCCTCTTGAATTGTGATTTTTTGCATCAATGTACACTCCCTTTTAAAAATAACCAAAAAGAAAAGACGCACAAACGCACGTCTTATACTTCTTCTACTTCCTCTGCAAATTCTTCCGGTGTTTCAAATGTCATTTTTCCAAGTTTACCACCGCGAAGCTCGCGAAGAATAAGCTCAGATGTTTTATCATAATCAATCATTCCGCCGCCCATTAGGCAACCTCTATTTCTTCCAATCACATCAAAGAATTCTACAATGTCTTCTGGAATTTCACTTAATTTATAACGTTCTTGTATACGTTCTGGATAATGCTTTTCCATAAAACGAAGTGCATATACTGCTACATCTTGTAAATTTAAAATAGAATCTTTAATTGCACCCGTTGTCGCAAGGCGAAGTCCAACTAATTCATCTTCAAATTTAGGCCATAAAATACCTGGTGTATCCAGTAGTTCCATTTCCTTACCAACCTTAATCCATTGTTGGGCTGTTGTAACACCTGGACGATCACCTGTTTTTGCAATATTTTTCTTTGCTAATTTATTAATCAATGTAGATTTACCGACATTGGGAATACCTACAATTAAAGCGCGAATTGCTCTTGGACGAATGCCTTTTGCAACCATTTTGTCAAATTTTTCTTTTACAAGCACTTTACATGCAGCTGCAATTTCTTTCATACCTTGTCCAGCCTGCGCATTAATTGAAATTGCTTTATGCCCTTTTTCCTCAAAATAGGCGATCCATTGCTTTGTTAGTCGATCATCTGCCATATCCGCTTTATTTAAAACAACAAGCCTCGGCTTATGTGTAATAATTTCATCAATCATCGGGTTTCGAGAAGATAAAGGTAATCGAGCATCTACAAGTTCAATTACAACATCAATTAACTTTAATTTCTCTGTTACTTGGCGCCTAGCTTTTGCCATATGCCCTGGGAACCATTGAATTACCATGTTGCCACCTTCTTTTTTCGTTTATTTCACAATACGTGCGTCTTTTAATGGCCAATATAACATATTCGCTTCTCCAATTACTTGGTCCATCGAAATCGTTCCAATAGTACGACTATCTTTACTAAAACGACGATTGTCACCTAGTACAAATAATTGACCTTTTGGAACTGTTTTCTTACCTGTAATTTCTTCAAGCTTGAAATCATATGTAAGTGGTCCATCAGCAAGTTGTTTTTTCTGCTTGTCTAAATACGGTTCCTCATAAGGTTTTCCGTTAATATAGAGTTTATCATTACGATACTCAATTTCATCGCCTGGCAAGCCGATAACACGTTTAATATAATCTTTTTCTTCTGTTGCTTGGAATACGATTATGTCAAAACGTTTCGGTTCACCAATGTGATAACCAATTTTATTAACAATCATTCGATCACGATCATGTAGCGTCGGCGACATTGATACACCATCCACAAGGATTGGAGCAAAGAAAAATTGTCTAATAACACCCGCTAACACAATAGCAATCAAAATTGCTTTTATCCATTCCCAAAGTGAACTCTTCTCTTTCTTCATGTATTTCCCCTCCACAGTTATGTAAGCTGTTCGTATTATATCAAAATTTCATATAGATTGGAAAAAGGGAGCTTGTGCATTTACAAGCTCCCATACATGTCTTATCGAATTTCTTTAATACGCGCTTTTTTACCGCGAAGGTTACGTAAGTAGTATAACTTAGCACGACGTACTTTACCACGGCGAAGTACTTCGATTTTCGCGATTCTTGGCGTGTGAACTGGGAATGTACGCTCAACACCTACACCGTAAGAAATCTTACGCACTGTGAATGTTTCACTGATTCCGCCACCACGACGTTTAATTACAACACCTTCAAAAAGCTGAATTCTCTCACGAGTACCCTCAACTACTTTTACGTGTACACGTAAAGTGTCACCAGGACGGAATGAAGGTAGGTCAGTTTTTAATTGGCCTTTTGTAATTTCTGCGATTAATTGTTGYATATTCAATTCTCTCCTTTAAACGGATGCTCTTATAAAGTCTTAATAAATTACAGCGGAACATCGTTAATACGGCTACTGATTTCAGTAACACAAATGTTATAATATCATATTGCTAGGCCTGTTGCAATAGAAAATATATGAAGTTCTTATTGCTCTTTTTTAATTTGTTCAATCCATTTTTCTTCTTGCTTTGATAATTGACGTTCTTCAAGTAAATCTGGTCGACGTGTATACGTACGGCGCAGGGATTCTTTATGACGCCATTCATCAATATTTTTATGATTCCCTGACGTAAGTACATCCGGTACCTTCATGCCACGGAAATCAGCTGGACGTGTATAGTGCGGATGCTCTAACAAACCAGTACTAAAAGAATCTTCCACCTGAGAAGTGTGATTTCCAAGTACTCCTGGCAAAAGACGTACAACACTATCGGTAACAACCATAGAGGCTAATTCTCCGCCCGTTAATACGTAATCACCAATAGAAATCTCATCTGTTACAAGATGTTCACGAATTCGTTCATCATATCCTTCATAATGACCACATACAAAAATAAMATGCTCTTCTCCAGCAAGCTCTTCTGCCTTTTTCTGCGTGAAACGCTCTCCTTGTGGACACATTAAGACAACCCTTGGTTTACGGTCAGTTTCCTTCGTTAACTCTTCCACCGCATCAAAGATAGGCTGCGGGGTTAATACCATCCCCGCGCCCCCACCGTACGGATAATCATCTACACTGTTATGCTTACTTGTTGTATAATCACGAAAATTTACAACCCTAAGCTCCACTGCCTCTTTTTCTTGCGCTTTTTTTAAAATCGAAGATCCAAAAACACCGGTGAACATCTCTGGAAATAATGTTAAAATATCGATTTTCATTATAGCAATCCTTCCATTACATGAATGGTTACTAATTTATTTTCAATATTAACTTGAAGTACAACATCATCAATGTAAGGAATTAAAAGATCTTGACCTTTCGGGCGTTTGATCACCCAAACATCATTCGCACCAGGAGATAGAATCTCTTTTATCGTACCTAAATCCTCTCCATCTTCTGTTACAACTTTACAGCCAATAATTTCATGGTAATAGTACTCACCTTCAGCAAGTTCACCTAACTGCTCTTCTGGTACTTTGATTGAAGAACCTTTTAGCTTCTCTACTTCATCTACATTGTTATACCCTTCAAACGTTAATAAATCAAATGTTTTGTGTTGACGATGAGAAGCGACCTTTACCGAAAGTGGTTCCGTCCCTTTATCATGCCATATGTATAATGTATTCCCTACTTTATATCGTTCTTCAGGAAAATCGGTACGAGAAATAACTCGAATTTCCCCTCTAACACCATGAGTATTTACAATTTTACCTACGTTAAACCATTTTGTCATAAACAGCATGTCACCCCTGTTTTCTATATAAGTTAAGCATTTCCATTCCATATATGGAACATGCAATTTCTTTAAAAATGTTAAAAAAGGGAGAGGAAAAATCCTCGCCCTTTTAACGTTTATTGAATTTCCAGTGTGACTTTCTCATCATTGTGATGTCCCACTGAATACAAGAGCATCCGAATTGCTTTCGCAACTCGCCCCTGCTTTCCAATGACTTTTCCAACATCCTCAGGATGCACAGTCAATCGATACTTTATCTCTCCGTTGCAAAGTTCCTGTGAAACTTTTACATCTTCAGGATGATCTACAAGAGGTTTGACAATTGTTTCGATTAACTTTTTCATTGTCATTGCCTCAATTACTTACCTTGTTTAGATAAGTGGAATTTCTCCATGATACCTTGGTTAGAGAAAAGATTGCGAACTGTATCAGATGGTTTCGCACCATTTCCTAACCATTTTAATGCTGCTTCTTCGTTGATTTTCACTTCAGCTGGTTGAGCAACCGGATTGTAAGTACCGATTTCCTCAATGAAACGTCCGTCACGAGGAGAACGAGAATCTGCAACAACTACACGATAGAAAGGAGTTTTTTTAGCTCCCATACGTTTTAAACGAATTTTAACTGCCATTTATAAAGCACCTCCGAATTTATTTCACACAGATAATTATATTAGCAAAAAGACTATTGCTTTGTAAAGTATTTTTTCTTAACAGAGCCATCTTTTTTTCCTTACATAAATGGAAACTTCAATCCACCTAGTCCTTTTTTCTTACCTTTTTGCATGCCTGTCATCGTCTTCATCATTTTTTTCATATCTTCAAACTGCTTCAGTAGACGATTAATTTCTTGTACTGTTGTACCACTACCTTTGGCAATGCGTTTTTTACGACTAGCATTGATAATTTCCGGATGTTCTCGCTCTACTTTTGTCATAGAACGAATAATTGCCTCAATATGCCCAATTTGTTTTTCATCAACTTGTGCATTTTTCAGCCCTTTAATTTTATTTGCACCAGGAAGCATTCCTAGCAATTCATCAAGTGGTCCAAGTTGACGCACTTGTCCAAGTTGCTCTAGGAAATCGTCTAGCGTAAACGAAAGCGTACGCATTTTTTGCTCAAGTTCTTTTGCTTTTTCCTCATCAACTGTAGCTTGCGCTTTTTCAATTAATGTTAAAACGTCACCCATCCCTAAAATACGGGATGCCATGCGTTCTGGATGGAACGCTTCAATCGCATCTAGCTTTTCACCCATACCAGCAAATTTAATTGGTGTGTTTGTTACTGCTTTAATAGATAGTGCCGCACCACCGCGCGTATCACCGTCTAATTTCGTTAAAACAACACCTGTTAAACCTAACTGTTCATGGAAACTTTGTGCAACATTTACCGCATCTTGTCCTGTCATCGCATCGACAACAAGGAAGATTTCATCCGGTTTCGCAACTTCTTTCACTTTCGCTAATTCATCCATTAGTTCTTCATCAATATGCAGGCGACCCGCTGTATCGATTAAAACATAATCATGATGATCTTCTTTTGCTTTCGCAATCGCTTGTTTCGCAATTTCAACAGGACTTACTTGATCTCCTAATGAGAAAACAGGCATGTCCAATTGCTTCCCTAATGTTTCAAGCTGTTTAATCGCTGCAGGACGGTAAATATCCGCTGCAACAAGCATCGGTTTACGATTATGCTTTTTACGAAGCAAATTCGCAAGTTTACCTGTTGTCGTTGTTTTACCTGCCCCTTGCAGACCAACCATCATAATAACAGTTGGCGGCTTATTAGCGACAGCAATTTTACTTTGCTCTCCGCCCATAAGTTCTGTAAGTTCTTCCTGTACAACTTTAATTACTTGTTGGCCAGGTGTCAAACTCTTCATTACATCTTGTCCGACAGCACGCTCAGACACACGCTTTACAAAATCTTTTACTACTTTAAAGTTAACATCCGCTTCTAAAAGAGCAAGACGAACTTCTCTCATCATTTCTTTTACATCGGCTTCAGAAACTTTTCCTTTGCCGCGGATTTTTTGCATCGTCTGTTGAAGTCGGTCGGCTAATCCTTCAAATGCCATATTGCCGCCCTCCTAATCTAATTTTTCGATAGCTTCAACAACTTGTTTCATTTCTTCATTCACATGCTCTTCTTCGCTGATTAGCTGTTTTAGCTTTGCAACAAGTCGCTGTCGCTCTTGAAACTTTTGAAGTAATACTAATTTCTCTTCATATTCTTCAAGCATCGCTTCAGTCCGTTTAATGTTATCATACACGGCTTGGCGACTTACATCAAATTCTTCCGCAATTTCACCAAGAGATAAATCATCTAAATAATAAAGCGACATATAACTTCTTTGTTTTTGCGTTAACAACGATTGATAAAAATCAAATAAATAATTCATTCTCGTTGTTTTTTCGAGCATGTTGGATCATCCTTTGTTAAGTGATTTCCCTTTACATGAATTAGTTTACATGGAGTATAAAAGAGTGTCAAGTTTTTTTCTTAACATGATATATTTTTTATAAAAAAGAAGCGAAAAAACCGCTTCTTTCACTTCCCCTGTTATTTGCGGGCAGTAAGACCTCCACCTTAAGATTCAAAGAGAAGCGAAGAAGATAGGTGGAGGATAACCACCCATAAATACCCGATTGGTGAGGGCTAACCATCCATAGAAAATGCCTCCACGGATGGAAGTTTCACTTTATACTTCTTCTTTTTCTACTAAGTTTGCAAATAAACCATACACATATTGTTCTGGATCAAATTGCTGTAAGTCGTCCATTTGTTCTCCAAGTCCAACAAATTTCACTGGTACGTCCATCTCATTACGAATCGCTAATACGATACCACCTTTAGCAGTCCCGTCTAATTTCGTTAGAACAATACCTGTAACATTCGTTGCTTCGCGGAATGTTTTCGCTTGACTTAAACCATTTTGACCTGTCGTTGCATCAATAACAAGCAATACTTCATGAGGAGCACCTGGAACTTCGCGTTCAATGACACGTTTCACCTTTTCTAACTCCTTCATTAAATTCACTTTATTTTGCAAGCGACCTGCTGTATCACATAGCAAGACATCTACTTTACGCGCTTTTGCAGCTTGAACAGCATCATACATAACCGCTGCCGGGTCAGAACCAGATCCTTGTTTAATAACTTCCACACCAACTCGGTCGCCCCATACTTCTAGCTGTTCGATTGCCCCTGCACGGAACGTATCCCCTGCTGCTAATAAGACAGACTTACCTTCGGATTTAAACTTATGAGCCATTTTGCCAATTGTTGTCGTTTTCCCAACACCATTAACACCCACAAATAAAATAACCGTTAATTGATCTTGTTGTATATTAAGTTCATTACTGAAGTCTTCTTCACCTTTGTAAATCCCTACTAGTTTTTCCGAAATAACAGCTTGCACTTCTCTCGGATCTTGAATATTGCGGCGTTGTACTTCTTCCTTCAACTGATCGATAAGTTCCATTACTGTTGCAACACCAACATCTGCACCAATTAAAATTTCCTCTAATTCCTCAAAGAAATCCTCATCGACTTTACGATAGCGATACACTAAATCATTTACTTTATCCGCAAATGAATTTCTCGTTTTTTCTAACCCTTGCTTAAACTTCTCTGTTACAGTATCTGTTTGTTTCGAAATCTTTTCTTTTAATTTTTTAAAGAAGCTCATTCTTCTCATCCTTCCTATTTGCTTGCAACAAGCTCTTCTCCGTCATCTAAACGAACGGAAACAAGCTTAGAAACACCTGATTCTTGCATTGTTACCCCGTACAGTACATCTGATTCTTCCATCGTACCTTTTCGATGTGTAATAACAATAAACTGCGTTTCATCACTAAACTTTTTCAAATACTGCGCAAAACGAGCTACATTCGCTTCATCAAGCGCCGCTTCAACCTCATCTAGTACACAGAACGGAACAGGTCTTACTTTTAAAATACCAAATAGCAGTGCAATTGCAGTTAAAGCACGCTCCCCGCCTGAAAGTAAACCTAAATTTTGCAGTTTCTTACCCGGTGGCTGCGCAACAATATCAATGCCTGTATTTAATAAATCTTGCGGATTTGTCATCACTAAGTCTGCTCTTCCTCCGCCAAATAGTTCACAAAAGACAGTCTGGAATTCTGTACGAATTGCCTGGAATGTAGTAGAGAAGCGTTTTTTCATCTCTTCATCCATTTCCATAATAACTTGATGCAATGTCGCTTTCGCTTCTTCTAAGTCATCTCGCTGCTCTAACAAGAACGTATGTCGTTCCGCTACGCGTTCATACTCTTCAATTGCCCCTAAGTTTACTGTTCCGAGCTCCTCGATTGATAGTTTGATTAATTTCACCTTTTTACGCGCATCTTCTGCAGGTATTATCATTGTATACTTCAGTTTTGCTGCTTCAAATGAAATCGTATACGTTTCGCGTAAATGTTGCAATCTATTTTCTAATTCAACATCAAGGCGATTGATTTTCACTTCTTGATCTTTTAAAACCTCGAGAACATATTTATGTCGTCCTTTCGTATCTTTCACTTCACGCTCTATATGTTCTACCCGTTCTTGAAGGCTCAGGCGTTGCTCACGACGGGAACTAATTAATTCCGATGTTTGATTTCGATCATGTGCTTTCTTTTCAATCATATTCGTAATTTGCTCTTCACCGCTTGAATTCGATGTCATTTCTTGCTTTAAAAATGTTAAATCTTCTTTTGTTTTTACAAGCGTTCGCTGCGTTTCCTCTTGTTCTTTCGTCAAACGATCTACTTTCTCTTTTTGATTAGACAAACGTTGCTGCTTTTCTGCTGCTTGTACTTTCAGCTCCGTCATCTCCGCCTGAACTTTTTCTTTCGAAGAATGCTGGTCACTTTTTTGCTTCGTTAAAGCAACAATTTTTTCATCAAGCTCTGTGATATCTTTTTGAAGCTCTATTAAAATTCTATCCAGCTCTTGTTTTCGCCCTTGCATTCTCACTTGATCTTGTAAAAATCCTTCTATTTCCAAATCATAAATAGATAAACGATCATTAATGCGATGCTCTTCTAGCTCAAGCTGATTAATTTCTTCTTTTAATTTTTGTTCATCTACACGCTCTTGTTCTGCATCGTGACGTAATTCTTTTATCTTAACTTCTTTTTCTTGAATTTCTTGTTTTAACGCTCTAACAAAATTTTCTAACTTAGAAGTTTTTTCTTCCATTTCAGTAAGCTTCTTGCTCCACTCTTCTAATTCACGTTGTCGCCCTAATAGAGAAGATTTCGCTTGTTTTACAGCCCCACCAGTCATAGAACCGCCAGGATTTACAACATCTCCTTCAATCGTTACAATACGGTAGCGATATTGTAATTGCTTCGCTAACTCATTCGCACCTCTTAAATCTTTTGCAACGACGACCGTTCCTAATAAATTTGAAACTATGTTTTCATATTTATTATTGTACTGCACGAGTTCTGCTGCCACACCTATAAACGCTGGATGTTGCTTTATCATACGTAACTGTTCAAATGATAACGACCTTCCCTTAATAACTGCCTGTGGTAAAAACGTCGCACGTCCATGGCGATTTTGTTTCAAAAAGGCAATTGCCTCGCGAGCATGCTCTTCTGTTTGTACAACAACGTGTTGCATTGCTGCACCAAGTGCAATCTCCATAGCAACTTCATATTCCTTCGGTACAGTAAGTAGTTCAGCGACCGCACCTTCAATGCCATGTAGTTTACTTTCACGGGCTTTTAATACTTCACGTACACCTTGATAAAATCCAGAATAGTCTTCTTGCATCTCTTCCAGCATTTCTTTTCGAGAGCGAGCTTGTTGAACAAATTGATATGCTTGATACAATTTTGTTTCATTTTCACTATATTGCACCTTGCATTTTCCAAGCGCCGCTTCTGTTTTTTGTATATTGGTAATAACGCTTGTCACTTTCTCTTTTACTTCTTCATAACTCTCTACTAATTTTTCCTTTTTAGCTGTAATTTGCATACGCATTTGTACATACTTTTCATTTTCTTCATCAAGGCGTTGATTTTTAGAATTTTGTTGTTTGAATTGTTCCTCAAGCATAGATAATTCATTACGATTACTTGCTTGTTGATTTAAAAGTTCAATATAATCTCCTTTTAAATGCTCAATTTGCTCTTCTAGGTTTTCTGCATATGTAGAAAGAAGTTTCTCATTTTCGTGTAGCTTTTGTTCTAATTCTTTTACCTGATTTGCAAATTTCATTAGTTCTTCTGTACTGGTTTCGATTTCCCCATCATAAATCTTGGCTTTTTCTGTTAACTCAATAATTAACTGTTCAAGCTGTGCGCAGTGCGTTGTTGCATTTTGCTTTCGTTCCTTTAACAATTCACGCTGCCCTTCTAATTTTTCTAACTCTTTACTAGAAAGAAGGAGAACTTCTTGCAAGGAATCTACAGATTCATCAATCGCTTGCAATTGTCCGCGTAATTCTTCGAGCTCTGCTTCATTTTTTTGTAAATGTGTTGACATTTTTACTTCTTCATCTTTATTGTGTCCAAACTGCTTTCTAATCGCTTCCCATTTTTCATGTAATTCTTCAATTTCATATACAATGAGAGCTGCTTCTACTTTTTCTAGTTCTTCTTTTTTCTCAAGATAGTCTTTCGCAATAGAAGCTTGTCTTTCAAGCGGCTCTACTTGAGTGCTTAATTCGTGAATAATATCTTGCACACGATTTAAGTTTTCTTGTGTTTCTGCTAATTTTCCTTCAGCTTTCTTTTTGCGAAGCTTATATTTTAATACGCCTGCTGCTTCTTCAAATACACCACGACGCTCTTCAGATTTACTGCTTAAAATTTCTTCTACTTTTCCTTGGCTAATAATTGAGAAAGCTTCTCGTCCCATGCCAGAATCCATAAATAAATCAACAATATCTTTTAATCGACAAGATTGTTTGTTAATAAAAAAGTCACTATCTCCTGAGCGAGAAACGCGACGCGTAACACTCACTTCATTATACTCAATAGGTAAACGCTGATCTTCATTATTTAAGGTTAATGTTACCTCTGCAACATTAACTGCTCTTCGCGTATCACTTCCCGCAAAAATAATATCCTCCATTTTTGCACCGCGTAATGATTTTGCAGATTGTTCACCAAGTACCCAGCGAATCGCGTCAGTAATATTACTCTTTCCGCTTCCATTAGGACCAACTACAGAGGTTACACCTGGAACAAAGTCAACAGATACACGCTCCGCAAAGGATTTAAATCCTACTATTTCTAATCTCTTTAAAAACACGAAAGGCCTTCCCCCTATTCTCCGTTTTTATAGTCTCTGTCTATAAAAACAAACTACTGTACGGATTCATTTTTATCTTTTCATATCCAGATAAAAATAAAGTTTCATTCTATGCATAAGGAATCCCCCTCATGTAAAGGGGGATTCCTTATGATTGTTCTTTTAACTTTTTCAACGCCTCTGAAGCAGCTTGTTGCTCTGCTTCTTTTTTCGACTTACCGCTACCAAGACCTAGAGCCACGCCATTTAATGTAACACGTGACACAAACTCTCGATTGTGAGCAGGTCCCTTTTCTTGCAAAATTTGATACTCAATATTACCGCTACCATCACGCTGAATTAATTCTTGTAGTTGACTCTTATAATCCATCACATGAGAAAAAGCACCTTCATTAATTTTTGGATATACAATTTCTTTTAAGAATTCCCAAACTGTCTCCAACCCTTGATCAAGATAAAGGGCACCAATAAACGCTTCAAAGACATCCGCTAATAAAGCTGGTCGTTCACGTCCACCTGTCATTTCTTCACCTTTTCCTAGTAAAACAAGGTTACCAAATGACAATTCATTCGCAAAGCGGACAAGAGATGGTTCACATACAACAGCTGCACGCAACTTTGTTAGCTCTCCTTCGCTCATTGTCGGATATTTTTGAAACAAATACTGTGATACAGTTAGTTCTAATACAGCGTCTCCAAGAAATTCTAGACGTTCATTGTCTTCATGTGGCTTTTTTCGATGCTCATTCACATACGATGAATGCGTAAATGCTTGAATCAATAATTTTTCGTCTGTAAACGTAATACCTATTTTTTGTTGAAACATTTTAAAAGCTTCACGATATTTTGTTTCATATTTTTTTTCTCTATATTTTCGGTACGGCATAGGTCCCTCCAGATATAAGCCGAGAAAGCCCCGCTATAAAACGGGACTTCACTCAAACATTATAGATGACTCTCTATGTAAGTCACAGCATCGCCAACAGTAGCAATTTTTTCTGCATCTTCATCAGAAATTTCCATTTCAAACTCATCTTCCAATTGCATTACAAGTTCAACTACATCTAGGGAGTCTGCACCTAAATCTTCTTTAAAGCTTGCAGCTGGTACTACTTCTGTTTCTTCTACTCCTAAACGATCCACGATAATTTTCGTTACACGCTCTAAAACATCTGCCATAATTCATTCACCTCCCCTCAAATATTATATTAAATATTTCACAAAAAAACTAGGTGAAATCGTTTCTTTTATTACATTACCATACCACCATCAACATGTAATGTTTGTCCTGTAATATATTTGCTGTGATCAGCAGCAAAAAATGTTACAGCATTCGCAATATCTTGCGCTTCTCCAAACTTAGCAGCAGGGATTAATTTTAACATTTCCTCTTTTACGTTTTCGCCTAATACATCTGTCATATCAGTAGCAATAAATCCTGGAGCAATTGCATTTACTGTTATATTTCGGCTAGCCAATTCTTTTGCGGAAGTCTTTGTCAATCCGATTACCCCAGCTTTTGCTGCAACGTAATTTGCTTGACCAGGATTCCCTGTAACACCGACAACAGAAGCAATATTAATAATACGGCCATGACGCTGACGCATCATGTAGCGAGATACTGCTTTCGTACATAAGAATACACCTTTTAAGTTTGTATCAATAACTGTATCCCATTCTTCTTCTTTCATACGCATTAATAAATTATCTCTTGTTACCCCTGCATTATTCACAAGAATATCAACTCGTCCAAATGTATCCACAGTGTGTTTTACCAGGTTTGTAACTTCTTCAACATTAGCAACGTCTGCTCTCACTGCGATTGCTTCTGATCCAAGTTTTTTTATTTCATCAACTACTTCATTTGCTTTTTGCTCATTACCAGCATAGTTTACTACAACTGTTGCCCCTTGCTTCGCTAAATCAATTGCAATTGCGCGGCCAATTCCACGTGATGCACCTGTTACTAATGCAACTTTCCCTTTTAACATCCGCTTTCTCCTCTCAAACTTGAAATGGTATCTTTCAATGTCTCTTCATCATATATCGCATATACCTTTGCAGATGGAGCAATTGATTTCATAAGACCAGCAAGAACTTTCCCAGGACCAATTTCAATAAATGTATCTACACCTTGTTCTACCATCTGTTCAATAGATGGGTACCATAAAACAGGTGAATAGAGCTGTTCAATTAGCTTTTCTTGAATATCTTCACTGCGATTAACGCAATTGGCCGTAACGTTTGCAACAACTGGAATGTTTGCATCTTGAATTGTAATTTCATTTAAAACATTTTGAAACTTCTCAGCTGCTGGTTTCATTAATGAAGAATGAAACGGACCGCTCACACGAAGCGGAATTGCTCGTTTCGCACCATTTTCTTTCACTTTTTGAGAAGCGAGTTCTACTCCTCGTTTCGTTCCAGAGATAACGATTTGCTTCGTACTATTCATATTAGCAATTTGCACAGCATGCCCTTCACTCGTTACTTCTTCTGTAACTTGTTTCAGAACATCTGGATTTGCCCCTAAAATAGCGGCCATGGCACCTTCTCCGCTCGGCACAGCTTCTTCCATATATTCACCACGTTTTCTCACAGCGTAAACAGCATCTTCAAATGTTAATGCTCCCGCTGCAACAAGCGCGCTATACTCACCTAAGCTATGGCCAGCAACATAATCAGGCGTAATATCATATTGTTTCAAAGCTGTTAAGATTGCAATACTTGTCGTCAATAGTGCTGGTTGCGCATTTGTCGTTAATGTTAGCTTCTCCTGAGGTCCTTCAAAAATTAATGATGAAAGAGACTCCTGTAAAACTTCATCCGCTTTTTGAAATATTTTTGCAACCTCTTTATTATTCCCTGCTAATTGCTGTCCCATTCCAACCGCCTGTGAACCTTGGCCCGGAAAAAGAAATGCTAGTTTTCCCATTTCAAATCCTCCTCTTATTGAAGCGGCTCTTTCTCCATTACACTTGAAATTGTAGGAATGACTTCTTTCGCTACCATTTCTCTCGTTTGACGAATCGCACTAAAAATCGATTGATCATTAGAAGATCCGTGAGCCTTAATGACAGGAGCTTTTAATCCAAACAATGCTGCTCCGCCATACTCCGAATAATCCATTTTATCTTTTAATACCATCAGCTTCGGTTTTAATACTGCCGCTGCTAATTTACTTGTGAACGAACTCATTAATTGTTCTTTTAACATAGAAAATAATGCTAGTGCAGTTCCTTCCAATGATTTTAATGCTACGTTTCCAGTAAAACCATCGCATACAACTACATCTGCCACACCTTGTAATAGGTCTCTTGACTCAACGTTTCCAACAAAATTAATTGGCGCATCTTTTAGCATAGCGAATGCTTGTTTTGAAAGTTCGTTTCCTTTGCCATCTTCTGTCCCGACATTCAAAAGACCAACACGCGGATTGTTAATTCCTCTTACTTTCTCAGCGTAAATAGAACCCATTACCGCATATTGATATAAATGAATTGGCTTCGCGTCAACATTTGCTCCAACGTCTAACATAACAAAACCTTTCCCATCAATTGTTGGCATTGTAGGAGATAACGCTGGACGTTCAATCCCTTCCATACGTCCTACCACAAACAATCCAGCTGCCATTAAAGCCCCTGTGTTACCTGCTGATATACAAGCATTAGCTATACCTTCTTTTACTTGCTGCGCTGCAAGTACCATTGAAGCTTGCTTTTTCCGTCGAACGGCTCTTACTGGTTCATCTGTCCCTTCAATCTTTTCATCTGTATGAAGTACAGTAATACGCTCTTCGCTTGTTAAATACTGACGAATCTCCTCTTCTTTTCCTACCAAAGTAATATGTAAATCTGAAAATTCCTTAATAGCTTTCATTGCTCCTAATACAGCTGCTTTTGGAGCGTGATCGCCACCCATTGCATCTATTGCGATTTTCATAAATTGTTACCTTCCTCACTATAATTACTAGATCGATACATTTCAAAAGTGCCTGTAAAAACAAGTTCTTCGCCAACAAAGCTATGCACTTTGACAACCGTCCGTCCTTTATCATTCTCCACATCTTCAACGCGTGCTTTCGCAACAACACGTTCTCCTAATTTTACAGGACGAATATATCGAATGGTAGACTTTGCAGTTAAAGCTAATTCTTCATCAATAACTGCAACAGCTAGTGAGTTCGCTTGAGCAAACAAATGGTGCCCACGCGCAATTTGATTTCTTTTAAATACATGCTCCATCTTCACTTCAAAAATAGAAATTGCATGTCTATCTAATTCTATATCAATAATTTCTCCAACTACCTCTTCTAACGGTAAAGATTTTACATCTTCTTCATGCTGTTTCGTTGCCACATGTTTAATTCGCTCTCTTAACTCAGGAATCGATAATTCCATTCGATCAAGGCGAACCGTTTGGATACTTACTTGAAACTGCTCTGCTAACTCTTCGTCCGTTATGAACGGATTCGTTTCTATTGTTTGTTGTAATAATACTTGTCTTTCTTTCTTACTTTTTCTTTTTTTCATACCGCACCATCCGTTTTTATGACTAGGTACTAACAGTAGTATATAATCATTAAAAGTAGAATGCAACAAAAAAATTTGCACATTCCATTTTTAATCGAGCTTTTCTCCTTGAAACACACCTGCTCCTTCAAGATATACGCGTAATGCAGCATACTGCTCGTTGTGCCAAAACGCTTCAGAATCAACCAGCATGGCCGCATCTTGTCTCGCCGTTTCCAACGCTCGATAATCATGTACCATATCAGCTACCTTAAACTCTGGTAGACCACTTTGTTTACTTCCAAAGAAATCTCCAGGACCACGTAACTCTAAATCTTTTTCCGACAATACAAATCCATCATTTGTTTCCGTCATAATGCGCATGCGTTCTTTCCCAGTTTCCGATTTCGGATCTGCGATTAACAAACAATACGACTGCTCACTCCCACGGCCAACACGACCTCGAAGCTGATGCAATTGCGATAAACCAAAGCGCTCCGCATCATAAATTACCATAACCGTTGCATTTGGCACGTTGACACCAACCTCAACTACAGTTGTTGAAACAAGAATTTGCACTTTATTTTCACTAAATCTCTCCATTACATCTTCTTTTTCTTGAGAGGATAAACGTCCGTGCATTAATCCAACCTGAAACTTTCCTTGATAGTGATGCATCAGCATACTATGCAAATCAATTGCATTTTGCACATCAAGCTTCTCAGATTCTTCAATAAGCGGACAAATTACATAAGCTTGTCTCCCCTTATTCACTTCCTTTTCCACGAAGCCAAGGACACGTTCTAACATATCATGTTTTGCCCAATACGTTTCAATCACTTTACGCCCAGCAGGCATTTCATCAATAATAGAAACATCCATCTCTCCAAAWGCAGTAATYGCMARYGTACGMGGAATYGGTGTYGCTGTCATAAAYAACACATCTGGACTTTCACCTTTCTCYCGTAAAACKCGGCGCTGCGCTACACCAAAACGGTGCTGTTCGTCAGTAATAACAAGTCCAAGTCTATGGAAAATGACCTCATCCTGAATTAAAGCATGTGTCCCAACAAGAATATCTATTTCTCCTTGTTCAAGTTTCGCTAAAACTTCACGACGACGTGCGCCCTTAACTGAACTCGTTAACAATTCCACATTCATATTAAAATGCGAGAACGTCTCTGCTAGCGATTGATAATGTTGTTCAGCTAAAATTTCTGTAGGGACCATTAACGCACCTTGATAATGTGCAAGTTTCGCTGCATAAAGAGCAATTGCAGCTACGACTGTTTTTCCTGATCCAACATCCCCTTGTAATAACCGATTCATCCGGTACGGAGACTGCATATCTTTTATAATCTCAGAAACAACGCGACACTGTGCGCCAGTAAGCGGGAACGGAAGTGCATCAGTGAACTCTTCTAATTCTTTCATTGAAATATCTTTTTTCGTCCCCTTCGAACTCTCTCTTTCCATTTTACGCAACGCTTGCATTTTGAGCTGGAATAAGAAAAATTCTTCATATACAAATCGGCGACGTGCCTGTTTTAAATCTTCTTGACCAACTGGAAAATGGAGCGCTCGAAGCGCTTCATAACGCGGTAATAATTTATAACGCCCTAACAAACCATCTGGCAACATTTCTTCTATAGAGGAACCATACTCTTTTAAAGCTTGTGCAATAAAACGTCGCATTTGTTTTACTGTTAATTTTCCTTTTACTGAATACACAGGTTCCACTTCTTGCTGACGTACGACTGGACCAAAGTGAAGCTCGGATATAGAAATCGTTTGACGATGCTGATCCCATTTACCAGTAATCGTCACCGTTTCATCAAGCTTTAATTTTTGCTTATAATACGGTCTATTAAAACATACAGCCGTAATTAAATAACGGCCAACAAGTACGCGAACAGTAAGACGCGATTTCTTTTTCCCGTAATATTGTAATAAAGGAGCACTATGCACCTTTCCTTCCACTGTTACACGCTCTTCATGTTTCACTTCTGCCAAATCTTTCATCGCGTAGTCTTCATAACGGTACGGAAAATGCTCTAATAGATGGGAAACTGTATAAATCCCCATCTCATGTAATAATTCAGATGTCTCTTCCCCGATTCCTTTTACATCCGTAACAGGAACTTGCACAACTTCATTCAAGATTTTCACGCTCCGTCACATCATTTTCTTATTTTTACTCGCGTATATACTTCATGCATATATGGATATACAATTCCATATAACTTACATATTTACTATCCTAACTTGTAATCGTTCTCTTCTGCCTTTTCTATTCTATCATAGGCATTCTCAAGGAAACTACCCTTATACATTATCAGCCATATATAATGACCCTTTCCTTCCATTAACCTAAATACCTACTTGATTAAACTTTGCGAAATCTTTTATCAAATTATGTATATTCCGAAGAAAGATATGCGATAAAAAAGAGCCTTACTATAGCAGCAAGGCTCTTTTTTATCGTCATTATGCTAGCCTTTTGAAAAAGAACCACTGACGATAGATTGTCGCTAGTTCTTGCTCATTAGCAAGTAAAACCATTCATCTCTATGCAAAAAAGAGATTCCCTTTATTCTACAGAGAATATGAAAGAATATACAGGTTGATTTCCTTGGTGAACTTCTACCTCTACATCTTCAAACTTCTCTTCTACAAATGCAACTAGCTCTGCAACTTCTTCATCTGTTGCATCTTCACCTTGCAAGATCGTTACAATCTCAGAATCTTCATCAATCATGCTTTCTAGCAATTGCTTCGCTGCATCTACTTTTTTAGAATTTGTAGATACAATTTTCCCATCTGCAATACACATGAAATCATTTTTTTGAATCGCTACACCGTCAATTTCCGTATCACGAACTGCATACGTAATTTGACCTGTTTTCACATGTGCTAGTGCTTCTTGCATGTTCTCTTCGTTTTCTTCTAACGTTCCAACTGGATTAAATGCTAACATCGCAGCCATTCCTTGAGGAACAGTTTTTGAACGAACAACAATCACTTCTTGATCAACAACAGATGCCGCTTGCTCTGCTGCCATCACAATATTCCCGTTATTCGGTAATATAATGATTTTTTCAGCATTTGCTTCTTCGATTGCCTTTACGATATCCTCTGTACTTGGATTCATCGTTTGACCACCTTCGATAACTTGTGTTGCCCCAATGCTCTCGAATAGGTTTTTAATACCCGATCCCATCGCTACAGTTACAATACCGTATGGTTGCTTTTCTTTTACTGGAATTACTTTTTCCGACATCGGTGCTGGCTCATCTAATAAAGCAGTATGCTGTTCACGCATATTTTCTACTTTAATTTTAATCAAACTACCATAACGTTGACCGTAGTTCATCGCATCACCAGGATGTTCTGCATGAATATGAACTTTTACAACTTCATCATCCGAGACAACAAGCAATGAATCTCCATATACACTAATATCTTCACGGAATTTCTGCTCAGAGAAATTATGTTCTTTCATTTTTTCAGACTCTAATTTCACCATAAATTCCGTACAATATCCGTATTTAATATCTTCTGTACTCAATTGGCTTTGTACACTACGGTGATGCTCCGCACGCACCATTTCATTCATAGATGGTTGTGCTGGTACATCAGAAGAAATTGTTTCTCCTTTTAAATCAGCTAAAAAGCCTTCGTATACAACAACAAGACCTTTACCACCGCTATCTACAACGCCAACTTGTTTTAATACAGGTAATAAATCTGGCGTACGATTTAACGATGCATTTGCTTCTTTGACAACGTCTTCCATAAACAAAACAAAGTCGCGCTGTTTTTTCGCAACTGTGACTGCATATTTCCCCGTTTCTCTTGCAACTGTTAAAATCGTTCCTTCAATCGGCTTCATAACCGCTTTATACGCCGTTTCTACACCAGCTTCTAAAGCTGCCGCAAAATCAACTGTTGTTAATTCTTCTTTTTGTTCAATGGATTTAGAGAAACCACGGAACAACTGAGATAAAATAACACCTGAGTTACCACGAGCTCCCATTAATAATCCTTTTGCTAAACTTACGCCGACTTTACCAGCATGCTGCGAAGGGTTTGCTTTCACTTCACGCGCGCCTGAAGTCATTGATAAATTCATATTTGTACCGGTATCGCCATCTGGAACTGGAAAAACGTTTAATGCATCAACAAGCTGAACATTGTTTGTTAGGTTATTCGCTCCTTGAATAATCATTTGTGATAAACGTTTCCCATCAATTTTTTGAATTGACACAGATTTTCCTCCTTAATGCACATTACAAGTTTATTACTTTAACTCCTTGTACGTAGATGTTTACAGATTCTACTGCTAGTCCTACCGTTTGGTCTAATGTATATTTCACTTTCGTTTGGACGTTGTGTGCTACCTCTGAAATTTTCGTACCATAGCTCACAATAATATACATATCAATATGTACTTCATCTTCGTCTTTACGAACAATAACGCCTCTAGTGAAGTTTTCTTTTCGTAAAATTTCTGTTAATCCATCTTTTAATTGATTTTTTGAAGCCATACCAACGATACCGTAGCAATCTACCGCGGCACCTCCAGCAATCGTTGCAATTACATCTGTACTAATATCAATTTGACCGTACTTCGTTTTAATTTCAATTGACATCTCTTTTCCCCCTTCATAAATGGTGAAAGTGAGCTAGACTACTTTARTTACTATCATATAATCTTTTAAAAGAAAATTCCATCGTTCTTTCTTTTCGCTCTCATATTTTTATACTTATTATTACACTTTTCTACGATGAGCAAAATAGTCCATTGTTATTATACAACATGTACCACTATAATATGTCAAGTGATTTTTCTTGATTTCTACTTTTCTTTACTGAAATTTAGTGTCAAGTAATTTTTCTTGATTTCTTTTTTATACACTGTTGCATTCTCTATTTAGTTGTGTTAAATTATAGTAGTGTTTTTGTTCAACGTGTTTACGTTTCTGCTAGAGCATTAAAATCTGGCAAAATCGAACGTGTTTAATAATAAAAAAAAGAGCCAATAGGCTCTTTTTTTATTATCCTCATGAAAAAAGCACCATTAATGGTGCTTTTTTAGTCCTTTTTAAAGGTATTTAACACCGCGCGAACAATTCCACCAAGAAATTTAGGTAACTTAATTGTATAAAATCTCATGGTTTCCCTCCTAATCCCCATTACTCCACTTGTTTACTATATGATGCAAGTAGCAAAAGTGTTTCTTCAATCAGTGCTTCTTATCACCATTAATATGCCAGAAGTAAATGAAAAAGTACCTTTTTCCGCAATGAGTTCATTACTAACACAAAGCGTCGATCCCCATTCTATCGTTTTATCAGTAAGAGGATATTTAAAGCCACGAAGTGTAATACCTTTTACAATTTCCGTAACAGGCACAAAGGATACGTATGGAAATTGTTTATTTTCTTCAATTATATATGTGCCTACTTTTTTTACAGAGATTTCATTTTTATTGTCAACGATATACATTTCAGTATATGCTTCCAGCCCTTTTAAAAGCATTTGTATGTTCGCTAACCCATGATCAAGCCTTCCGCCTGTAGCACCAAAAATGCGAATCAAATCCGGCTTTTGCTCCAGTGCCCAATGAATTGCAATTTCTAAATCCGTTTGATCTTTTTCACGCGGAACAATATGTAACTCATCTGTCTGTTTTTGCATCCACGCTAATTCTTCATCTGTAACTGAGTCATAATCACCAAATGCAACAGTAGGTATGATTCCTCTTTGCAACAAACGATATACACCACGATCAACCGCAGTCCATACTACTTCCTCATTTTCATACCGAGAGAAATCAGCACAGTACTCCGCCGGTCCTCCAGCTAAAATATGAATAATCATCTTTTCTTTCCCTTCTATAGAAAAAAGCAATCTGCCAGTCGGTAGATTGCTTTTTTCACATTAGCCCGTTCTAACAGGTCTTAAAAGTTTTCTTATCTATATTCCTTATCCACGAATTACTCGAATTGCTTCACCGCGGTCTTTTTGATTGTACACTGCTGATCCTGCTACAAGAACATTTGCTCCAGCTTCTACACAAAGTCTCGCAATCTCAGCATTCACACCACCATCAACTTCGATTTCTACTTGTAAATTACGCTCTTTGACCATTTCTGCAACTTGTTTAATTTTCGGTAATACAGAGTGAATAAACTTCTGCCCACCAAATCCTGGATTTACTGTCATAAGTAATACCATATCAATATCTTCCAATACGTGTTCAATCATTGAAACTGGTGTATGTGGGTTTAATACAACTCCAGCTTTGATACCATGTGATTTAATTAATTGAATCGTACGATGTAAATGCGGGCACGCCTCTACATGAACAGTAATAATATCCGCTCCAGCTTTTGCAAAAGTAGGGATATAGTTATCCGGGTTTTCAATCATTAAGTGTACATCTAATGGTAAAGATGTAATTGGACGAATCGCTTCTACAATTAACGGACCAATTGTAATGTTCGGAACAAAATGCCCATCCATTACGTCAACATGGATATAATCCGCTCCGCCCTTTTCTACATCTTTAATTTCTTCCCCTAGTTTGGAAAAATCTGCTGATAAAATCGATGGTGCAATTTTAATCATAATTAATACCTCGGCTTTCTCTCTCTAATTTCTTCTACAAATTGTTTGTAATGTTCATAACGATATTGTGTAATTTTCCCTTCTTCAATCGCAGCTTTTACTGCACATTTCGGTTCTGAAAGGTGTGTACACCCTCTAAATTTACAGTATTGACTCTCTTCTTTCAACTCTGGAAAACAATGCGTAAGATCTTCTACTTCGATATCAATAAAATCAAGAGAGCTAAAACCTGGTGTATCTGCAACCAGACCGCTTCCTACTGCAATTAATTCTACATGCCTTGTCGTATGCTTCCCTCGCCCTAAATGCGATGAAATATCATCTGTTTTTAGCGCTAAATCTGGGCGTAATACATTTAACATGGAAGATTTCCCTACACCAGATTGCCCCGCAACAACTGAGACACAGCCTTCTAAGAATGGTTTTAAAATATCAATACTTTCCGATGTATTTATAGAAGTAAATAACACATCATATCCCATTTCACGATAATCATTTGCATAAGATTCAACAGTTTCTCGCATTTTTTCATCTACTAAATCCATTTTACTAATACAAATAATTGGTTTAATGTTATGATATTCAATTAATACTAAAAATCGATCTAATAACCCTGGGTTAAAATCTGGTTCAACTGCTGAGAAAACAAGGATTGCTTGATCAACATTGGCAATTGGCGGCCTAACAAGTTCATTTTTCCGCTCAAAAATCTCTAAAACATAGCCTTCATTCGGATTCTCCGCTTGAAAAACTACTTGATCTCCTACAAGTGGTGTAATTTTATTTTTTCTGAATACACCACGACCACGGCATTGTGTAATGCCACCTTCATGCTGTACATAATAAAAACCACTTAAAGCTTTTACAATTTTTCCTTCTGCCATATAATTCTCCTTTATTCTATATAAAGTGAAATTGTTATCAGCCTCTCCATACAGTTATCCCTTCCTTAAAATATTGAGACGGGGTACTGCCAGCGAATACTAGGATAAAACTGACTATTTATTAGTTCAGATTCTCCTTTATTTCCACTTCACTTTTATGGCTGTCCTTCTATTTCAAAACGTAATTTCTTACCCTTCTACGTTAACAGCATAACAGGCAAGAGCAACAAATTCCACTCTCCATACAAAGAAGGTGGAATCCACCAAATGGAGACACACCTTTACTAGGCTGGATATGGCACTTCTTTATCAATAATTGTCGTCCCATCTCGAACAATTTTGTAATGGCCTTTTGTTCCTTCTTGAATCACAAATTCCAAAGAAATAGTAGCAGATTCTGTTATTTTTCGCGTTTCAATCGGCTTATCCATTTTCTGCTGCATATCTTCTTTATAAATTTCAATTGTTTGTGGCTTTTTCTCACCTTCTGCAGGAGGCTCATATGGAATCGAAATGTTATCAACCTTTACTGTTTTCGTTACTTTAGGCTTTGGCCCATCTGAGATAGTAACCGTTACTTTATCTCCTTCTTTTAACGGCGTTCCTGGTTTTGGTGATTGTGAAATTACCAAACCTTTCTCAACTGTATCTGAATACTCTCTTTTTATATTAGGGACAAGTTTATTTTCATTTAAATAGCTATTCACATAATTTTCAGTCCATCCCGAAAAATCACCAGGTCTAATTTGATAAGGACCCTTACTTACCCAAACTTTCACATCTTGCTCAGCTTCTACAACCATTTGGTCTTCTGTCGGAATTTGCTCTACAATTTGCCCTTTTGGTTTCTCACTTTCAATATAGTACGGAACAACAATTTTATATTTTTCTTCCAAGTCTTTCTTCGAGCTTTCAAAATCTTTTCCGATTAGGTTACTCATCTTGCTCTTCTTTTTCCCTCCTGATTGATAGATTGTAATTTTAGAGTTTTCCTTTACAACCCTTCCTGCTGCCGGACTTGTTTTAATTACTTTCCCAGCTTCAACATCATCTGTATAAACAATGTTCGGTTCAGCAACTTCAAATCCTTTCTCAACAAGAGTGTTAACCGCAGTCTCATACTTCATACCAGACACATCAGGAGTTTTTACGTCTTTAGGAATAAAGAATCCTGGAATCACAGTCAGCGCTAACGTTGTGCCGATTGCTAAAAGTAAAAATGTTGTAAGTAACACTTTCAGCCATTTGTTACTTCGCTTTTTTTTCTCGTTCGGTTTCACTTCTTCATCTTTTATCTGTTCATCCACTTTACTTCCATTCAATACAATTGTTTCATCGCTTACATTTCCAAATAATTGTTCTTGTTGAATAATTGGAATTGCCTTCGTCGCTTCCATATCTTCAGGTATATAAAATGGTTGTTCGTTAATACGTTCTGGATATAGCGCCGTTTCAATATCTCTCTTCATCGCATTAGCAGACTGATAGCGATGAAATGGATCTTTTGCAGTTGCTTTTAAAATAATATTTTCTACACTTTGCGGAATATCTGGATTCCAGCGTTTTGGAGATGGTGTTTCATTCTGTAAATGTTTTAAAGCGATCGCAACCGCAGACTCTCCTGAGAAAGGTTGTCGCCCTGTTAGCAATTCAAACATAACAATACCAAGCGAATAAATATCCGATTGTTTATTCGCTATCCCTCCGCGTGCTTGCTCTGGTGACAAGTAATGGACCGAACCAAGCACTGAGTTCGTATGCGTTATCGCCGTTGCACTTGTAGCAGTCGCAATCCCAAAGTCTGTCACCTTCACGACTCCATCCTTCCGAATTAAGATGTTATGTGGCTTTATATCTCGATGGACAATTTCAAAATGATGCGCATGTGCCATTGCAGATGTTAACTGCTCCATAATATCAAGAGCTTCTCCTATCGGTAACATTCCACGCTGAGTTATGTATTGCTTTAGTGTTTGTCC
This sequence comes from Bacillus sp. 05T22, assembly GCF_056396765.1. Classification (NCBI taxonomy): domain Bacteria; kingdom Bacillati; phylum Bacillota; class Bacilli; order Caryophanales; family Bacillaceae; genus Bacillus; species Bacillus sp. 05T22. The sequence goes on along the minus strand of NZ_JBFTMC010000017.1, from coordinate 17,934 downwards.
AGGTACATATTCCATAACAAGATAATAAATTCCATCTTCTTCTCCAACATCATACATATTCACAATATTTGGATGCGACAACGTTGTAACAGATTGCGCTTCTCGATGGAAACGTTTAATAAACTCATCATTATTTGCATAATCGAGTCTTAATATTTTTACCGCTACATCTCGGCCTAGTATATCATCATGAGCCAAATATACATTGGCCATCCCTCCGCCACCGATCATTTTCAGTAGCTTATAACGGTCGTTTAGGCGTTTTCCAATCAGCACGTTGTAATTCACCTACTTTCGTTTGCCGAATCCGCATAATCAACAATGACAAGGGTAATATTATCTTCTCCACCACGATCATTCGCAAGTTGAACAAGATGTTCTCCCTTTATCTCGAGTTGTTCGTTTAATTGCAAAATCTTTCGCATATCATCCATAGCAACTTTATTTGATAATCCGTCAGAGCAAAGAAGCAGTTGATCATTTTCTTCTAACACTAATGTTTTAGCATCTAATCCAACTTTTTCTTCTGTTCCAAGCGCTCGTAAAAGCACATTCTTTTTTGGATGATACTCTGCATCCTCTTTTGAAATCTCACCATATCTGACAAGTTCATTTACAAGTGAATGGTCTTCAGTTATAAGTGAAATCTCATCATCTGATAACATGTAACATCGACTATCTCCTATGTGTCCAATTGTTACAAATCCCGCTGTACAAATCGCAACAATAACAGTAGTTCCCATACCACTACACTCTGTATGTTTCTTCGAGTATTCGTATACCCTCTCGTTAATCATCTCAACGTTTGTATGTAGCCATTCTTCGGCCTTTTTTGGTGTATCCATATTATACGTTTGTTTCCAATAATCATGGAATAGTTGAATGGCCATCGAGCTAGCAACATCGCCTGCTCGATGACCTCCCATTCCATCAGCTACAACAGCTAAAATATCTCCATCTAAATTATGAAAAACTCCTGCACTATCTTCATTATGTTGACGAACTTTCCCTTTATCCGATAGAAACACGGCTTTCATCTTGTCACCTCGTCTCTTCTTTGCGCTCCTTTGCACGCAACTGACCGCAGGCAGCATCAATATCATGACCTTGTTCACGGCGAATCGTTACATTCACTCCACGGTCTTTCAACGTTTTTTCAAATAAGAAAATTTGTTCACGTGGTGTTCTTACGTAATCGCGTTCTGGTACATAGTTTACCGGAATTAAGTTCACATGACATTTTACACCTTTTAAAAGTTGAGCCAATTCTTCGGCATGCTCAACTTGGTCGTTTTCTCCTCCAAATAAGCCATATTCAAACGTAATGCGACGCCCGGTTCTATTTACATAGTATTTAATAGCTTCCATTAAGTCAGGCAGCTTATAAGCACGGTTAATCGGCATTAACTTTGAACGTAATTCTGTATTTGGAGCGTGCAATGAAATCGCAAAGTTAATTTGCATATCCTCTTCAGCAAACTTATAAATTTTCGGGATGATTCCACTTGTTGAAACCGTCATATGACGTGCACCAATATGAATTCCTTTTTCATGGTTGACAATGCGTAAAAACGACATTAAGTTATCGTAGTTATCAAACGGCTCTCCAATTCCCATTACAACAAGAGAACTCACGCGCTCATCTGTCTCATCAAGCGCACGTTGAACCTCTACTACTTGCGCTACGATTTCTCCAGCCTCTAGGTTTCGCTTTAAACCACCTAGTGTTGATGCACAGAATGTACAACCAATTCGGCAACCTACCTGTGTTGTTACACAAATGGAATTTCCATATTCATGTCGCATTAATACTGTTTCGATAGAATACCCATCATATAATTGGAATAAAAACTTAATTGTCCCATCAGAAGATGTTTGCTTTACTAATGTATTTAAAGTAGTAATATCAAAGGAATTCGACAATTTATCACGCAATCCTTTTGAAAGATTTGTCATATCCTCATAATTTTTTACACGCTTTTTATATAGCCAATCAAAAATTTGACCTGCACGGAATTTCGGTTCACCTTGTTCCTTTAACCAATCTTGCATTTCATGAAGTTGTAAAGAGTAAATAGATATTTTTTTTGTTTCTAAATCTTTCTTTTGTTTTTTTACAGTCGTTTCCATGATGCTACACCTTCTTTCTTAAACAAGCAATATAAAAGCCATCTGTTGCAAAATAATGCGGTAAAATTTGTACTTGCCCTTCATTTATATAAGGACGTAATTTTTCTGGCATGCGCTCTTTCATAGTAGTATCCCATTCAAATTCAGGATGCTCTTGTAAAAATTGCTCTATCACTTGTTCATTTTCTATTTTTTCAATTGTACACGTACTATAAACAAGGCGACCACCTGCCTTTAACAGTGGAGCTACCTTTTCTAGTATCGATAGCTGAATTGTCGACAGTCTTTCACTATCACCTTTTTCTTTACCTAATTTAATATCAGGTTTACGTCTGATAACACCAAATCCAGAACATGGTGCGTCTACTAATATTTTGTCAAAGCTTTCGTTCGCAAAATGTTCTTGAACTTTTCTGGCATCTAGCGCCTTTGTTTCAATGTTCTCTAATTCTAGACGCTTCGCCTGTTGCTGAATTAGACGAACTTTATGCGGATGTAAATCCAGCGACGTTACCTGACCAGTCCCCTTTAAACGCTCTGCAATGTGTGTTGTTTTCCCACCAGGCGCCGCGCAGCTATCAAGAACCATATCTCCTTCTTCGGGTTTCAAAGCACGCGCAACAAGCATAGAGCTTTCATCTTGAATAGAAAGGAAACCGTTTTTAAACGCTTCTGTATGCGCTACGTTTCCTTTTTCAATTTGGATAGCGTCTTCTGATAAATCACCACGTTTTGCTTGTACGCCCTCACGTTCTAGTAAAGCAATCGCTTCTTCTACCGTTATTTTATCAACATTCACACGTGCTGTCGGTACCGGCGGAACCATATTTACTTCACACATTTTTTGCGCTGTTTCTAAATCGTATGCTGATACCCACTCTTGTACAAGCCACTCTGGATGACTCGTTGCAACAGAAATTCGCTCTACAAGATTTTGTATCTCCTCTAAAGATGGCACACCTTCACGTTGAATCGAACGGAGTACCCCGTTTACCATCCCTGCAATTCCTTTATGACCACGACGTTTTGCAATCTCAACAGCCTCATGAATCGCCGCTCTTTCTGGGACGCGATCCAAATATAGCATTTGATATAAAGATAAGCGAAGTAATATTTTTACCCACGCTTCAACTTTTTTTCTTAAAAATGGTTGTAAATAATAGTCAAGTGTATCACGACGTTGAATCGTTCCATAGACAATCTCAGTTAACAAGCCAATATCTTTTCTATCAATCGCACTTTTTTCAATCAACTTATTTAAAAGTAAGTTACTATAAGCGCCACTTTTCTCTACTTGAATTAGACCATCAAGAGCTAACTCACGAACATTTTGTCTCATGCGTCTTCTCCTAACTTCGTACCAATTTCAGGTTTTGTTCCACGTAAAAATTGTGAACAACTCATGCGCTTTTTACCAGATGGTTGTAATTCAGTAATTTTAACACCTGTTTCATTTCCTGTTGCCACAACGAAACCATCTTCTTCAATTGCTACAATAGAACCAGCTTCAGCCTGTACTGTTACAGGAACTTTTTCGCCCCACCATACTTTTACAACTTGTCCTGCTAAAGTTGTATAAGCAACTGGCCACGGATTTAAACCACGAATATGATTGTAAACCTCTTCTCCTGTTTTCATCCAATCAATCTTTTCTTGCTCACGTTTAATATTGTAAGCGAATGTTACTTCATCCTCATTTTGTTTAATCGGTTCTAATTTTCCTTGTATTAAAAGCGGAACTGTTTTTGATAATAAGTGTGCTCCAGCCTCACTTAATTTATCAAATAATGAACCAGTTGTTTCACGTTCTTCGATTTCCACTTCTACTTGCGTTAAAATATCACCAGCATCTAATTTTTCCACCATATACATAATTGTGATACCTGTTTTTTCTTTTCCCTGCATGATGGAGTAATGAATTGGTGCACCGCCGCGAAGTTCTGGAAGTAATGACGCATGAACATTAATACATCCATACTTTGGTGCTTCTAAAATTTCGTTTGGTACAATTTGTCCGAACGCAGCTGTCACAATTAAATCCGGCTCTAATGCCAATACTTTTTCATATTCGTCTTTTTCACGAATTTTTAATGGCTGTAACACCGGAATACCATGTTTTTCCGCTTCCACCTTAACAGGTGTTGGTGTCATAACCTTTTTTCTTCCCACTGGACGATCCGGCTGCGTTACAACACCAATTACATCATATCCATCTTCAATAAGACGACGAAGCACCGGTACAGAAAAGTCCGGTGTTCCCATAAATACTACTTTTATCATTCAAAAACCGCTCCTTTTACATCTCTTCTAATTCATTTTCTTCATAATATCTCGTCACTTTTGATGTAAATAACACACCATGTAAATGGTCGATTTCATGTTGGATTGCGCGTGCTAAAAAATCATCTGCCTCTAATAAAAAGATTTTACCACGACGATTTTGTGCACGTATTTTAATATACTCTGCACGCTCCACTTCACCATAAAGTCCCGGAAAGCTTAAGCAGCCTTCGGGACCTACTTGTTCACCACGTTTTTCTAAAATAACTGGATTAATCAGTTCGATTTTCCCCGTATCATCACCAATATCAACAACTGCCACTTGCAAACTTACGCCGACTTGTGGTGCTGCTAAACCAACACCATCTGCAACTAACATTGTTTCATGCATATCTTTTAACAAATTCACTAACTTTTTATCAAAGTTAATTACCCGTTCACATGGGGTTTCTAACACTTCATCTGGATGCTTTACAATTTCTAAAACTGCCATATTTTCCTCCGCTACATTAACATTGTTGGATTAAAGTCGATTGAGATCTGCAAATCTTTTTGCATTTCTGCTTGATAATGTTCATTTACCATTTTGAGCACGTACTTTAAGTTTGGTTCCCGCTTGTATTTTATCATGCATTGGTATCGATATCTATCTTTTATCCTTGGAATTGCTGAAGCAACCGGTCCTAGCACCATTGTTTGCCGCGAGCAATGCATTCGTAAATAACCGACAATTTTTTCCGTTACTTGCACTGCTTTTAATAACTCTGGATGCGAAACGGTTACAAGTGCGACATAGTAGTACGGCGGGTATTGCCTCATTTTTCTCATTTGCATTTCTTGTTCGAAAAATACATCGTACTGCTGATTCTTTGCTAGTTCTACGCTATAGTGTTCTGGCGTATACGTTTGAATTACTACTTCTCCTGGTAATTCATGTCGACCTGCACGTCCACTCACCTGTGTCAATAACTGATACGTTTTCTCGCTTGCTCGAAAATCTGGTAAATGCAGCATCGTATCAGCTGTTAAGACACCAACAAGTGTAACCTTTGGAAAATCAAGCCCTTTAGCGATCATCTGTGTTCCAAGTAAGATATCAGCTTTCTCTTCACCGAAGGCTTTTAATAACTTTTCGTGCATTCCTTTGCGACTCGTTGTATCAACATCCATACGGATAACCCGCGCCTCTGGAAATAACTTTGTAATTTCTTCTTCTACCTTTTGTGTTCCTGTCCCAAAGAAACGAATATACGAACTATTACAAGCAGGACAAGCAGTTGGCATACTTTCCTCATAACTGCAATAGTGACATTTTAAACGATGATTCATTTTATGATAGGTGAGTGATATATCACAGTGTGGACATTGCACGACATAACCACAATCACGACACATGACAAACGTTGAATGGCCTCTTCGATTTAAAAAAAGAACCATTTGTTCTTTCTTTTCTAACCGATCCGCTATTTTCTCATGAAGTAACTTTGAAAACATAGAACGATTTCCATCACGCAGTTCCTCACGCATATCAACAATTTCTACTGTCGGCAACGCTTGTTCATTCATACGCTTTTGCATGGTTAGTAGCTCATAAACACCTTTTTTCGCTCTAGCAAATGATTCTAGAGTCGGCGTTGCACTGCCGAGCACGATTGGACAATTATGATATTGCCCTCGCCAAATCGCAACATCCCTGGCATGATACCTTGGATTATCTTCCTGTTTATAACTTGACTCATGTTCTTCATCAATAATAATAATTCCTAAGTTTTCAAATGGAGCAAAAATAGCGGAGCGTGCTCCAACAACAACTTTTACTTCTTTTCGTAAAATTTTCCGCCATTCATCATATTTTTCCCCAACAGAAAGCGCACTATGAAGAACCGCAACTTGCGAACCGAAACGTCCTTTAAATCGATCTACCATTTGCGGTGTTAACGCAATTTCTGGAACAAGTACAATCGCCTCTTTTCCTTTTTTCAACACCGCAGCAATGGATTGCAAATACACTTCTGTTTTACCGCTTCCTGTAACACCATATAGTAAAAATGGATTATATGTTTCATTTGTAATGGATGACAAGATGGGCGCAATCACTTGATTTTGTTCATCTGTGAGTGGAAATGGCTTTGTCTGTTCAAAAGCCTCATCGTCATATGGGTTACGATATACTTCAATGTACTGTTCTAAAAGCAACCCTTTCTTCACAAGCGACTTTACCGGTGCATCTGTTATTTGTAGTTCTTCTGTTAATATTTTTAATGGCACACTGTGATAATTTTCTACAAAGTAATACAGTACATCTTGTTGCTTTTTACTTTTCAGCTCAAAGGCAGCTGCCTCTAATTGTTCCTGTGGCAATTCTGGCTGAATCACCCTTTGTTTCTTCTTTTGCACTTTATCTTTTACTTTATAGATGACTTCAATAGTGCCGTTTGTTATCTCTTTTTGAACCATGCGATACATATGTGAGTGCGTAGCAATTTCTTCCCAATTTATCGCTTCTTTCCCTTGAAACAAATCACGAATTTCCGGCGCTACTGCAGCTGTTTTATGGAGCTGTAGCCGTTTTTTATAAGTCGCTTTTATCGCAGTTGGAAGCATAACTTGAAAAGCTGAAATCATATAACATAACGTTTCATCCGTCAGCCAAAAACCAAGTTTTAATAATTCTTCATTTAAAACTGGCGTAACATCTAGTATTTCATGCAATGCTTTTAACTTTTTACTTTCCACATCGACTGAATCTTTTATTTCAATAATAAAACCTTGTAATTTCCGTGGACCAAACGGAACGACTACACGCATACCTGTTTGTACAATATCTTCCCATTTCTTAGGGATAACATAATCAAACGGGCGATCTGTTTGACGTGCCGGTACATCAACGATTACACTTGCAAATTTCATACACGATCCTCTTCTAACATCGCTTCAATTTGCATTAAAATTTCACGTGCAACTTCTTTCTTTGTTAAAAGAGGTAATCGAATAACTTCTCCATCTTTTCTATACATTGTTACAATATTCGTATCCGTACCGAATCCTGCACCTTGTGCTTTCACATCATTTGCAACAATCATATTTGCATTTTTTTCACGCAATTTTTTCGTTGCATATTCTTCTATATTTGTCGTTTCAGCAGCAAAACCGATAAGAAGTTGATGCTCTTTTTTCTCACCGAGTGTTTTCAAAATATCGATTGTTCTTTCTAACTCAATGACTGCATCGCCACTTTTCTTTTTCATCTTCTGATTATGCACAATTTTCGGGCGATAGTCTGCTACTGCAGCTGTTTTAATAACAACATCCATAGATCCATAATGTTGCATTACAGCTTCTAACATATCTTGTGCAGATTCTACTTGCACAGTTGTTACATTTACAGGTGGTGCTATTGCAGTTGGACCTGAAATAAGTATTACATCCGCTCCTAAGTTAGCAGCAACTTCCGCTAGCGCATACCCCATTTTCCCTGAAGAAAAATTCGTCATAAAACGTACTGGATCAATTTTTTCACGAGTTGGGCCCGCAGTTACTAAAATTTTCTTTCCTTTTAATGGTTTATGTTCTGAAAATGCTTCTTGTAATCGAGCGATAATTGTTTCTGGTTCTTCTAATCGACCTTTCGCAACATATCCGCATGCTAAAAAGCCTTCTCCAGGCTCAATAAATGTATATCCCAACGCTTTTAACGTCATCATATTCTTTTGGACAATTTTATTTTCATACATATGCACATTCATAGCAGGTGCAATCCAGACTGGCGCTGTAGTAGCTAACAATGTTGTTGTGATCATATCATCAGCAATACCATTTGCTAATTTCCCGATACAATTCGCTGTTGCTGGTGCAATAAGCACAACGTCCGCCCAATCCGCTAAATCAATATGAGCGATAACTGCAGAATCTTTTTCATCAAACGTATCTGTGTATACATCATGGCGAGAAAGCGCTTGAAATGTAAGAGGTGTAACAAATTTCATCGCCGATTCACTCATCATTACTTTTACAAGTGCTCCTGCTTGTGTTAATTTACTCGTTAACGCAGCCGCTTTAAAAACAGCGATGCCTCCTGTTACACATAGAAGTATCTTTTTCCCTTTTAGCATATGACTCGTCCTCTTTCTTTTTCAAACTTATTCTGCTGAAATGTATTCATTCCAGCTCGTCAGTGCTAGTATTTCATTAAACAAAAACCTATTTCTTTTTAGCTCTATCGTAAAAAAATAACAACCTACTTGTAAATAGGTTGTTACCGTTACATAGAAAAGTATAAAGTCTATGTTTTCATTTGTCGAAGAGAATGCAATTGATGGATTTAACATATTATATACCCTCCGTCATTTCTTTATAATATTTCGCTACTCTGTCGCGGCGGCAATGTTCACCAACCACAATAGCTTTAATGCGTTCACAAGCAAGTTCTACTTTATCATTTTCTACTACATAGTCATAAGCGTCCATCATCTCGATTTCTTCTTTTGCTACAGTTAAACGATTTTCAATAACCTCTTCAGTCTCTGTACCGCGACCAACGATGCGATTCTTAAGCTCTGATAAGCTTGGAGGAGCTAAGAAAATAAATACCCCTTCTGGGAAAGCTTTCTTTACTTGAATTGCTCCTTGTACTTCAATTTCTAAGAATACATCTTTTCCTTCTTGCAATGTTTTTTCAACATAATCGATTGGTGTTCCATAGTAATTCCCAACGAACTCTGCCCACTCAAGCAGCTTTTCGTTACGAATCATTTCTTCAAACTCTTCTCTCTCTTTAAAGAAATAATCCACACCATCTACTTCACCTTCACGCGGTTTACGTGTCGTTACTGAAATAGAGTATTGAAATTTTGTATCTTCATGGCTGAACAACTCTTTTCGAACTGTCCCTTTCCCAACGCCAGAAGGTCCTGAAAGAACGATGAGCAACCCTCTTCTACTTCTCATAAATATGTAAAACCTACCCTTCCTCACTTAAATCTTCTTTATTATTTAAACGATGTGCAATCGTCTCTGGCTGAATTGGGCTTAGTACAATATGCCCATCATCCATAACAATAACCGCCCTTGTTTTTCTCCCATACGTAGCATCTAGTAACACGTTATGTTCACGCGCTTCCTGCACCGTTCGTTTAATAGGAGCTGACTCCGGACTTACAATTGCAATAATTCGATGAGCAGATACAATATTCCCATATCCAATATTTAAAAACCGCATGGCCATAGTTTGCGCCTCCTAGTAAGTCTATCCGATTTCCCCACCACGTATAACTTTATATATTTTTTGACAGCTACTCAATATTTTGTACCTGTTCACGAATTTTTTCAAGGTTATTTTTCATTTCTACAACATATTTTGAAATTGTTAAGTCGTTTGCCTTAGAACCGATCGTGTTAATTTCCCGATGCATCTCTTGTACAATGAAATCCATTTTTCTACCAACAGGCTCCTCGATCTCAAGAGCTTCATGAAATTGAGCTAAATGACTTTGCAAGCGAACCAATTCTTCATGAATATCCGAGCGCTCAGCAAATATCGCCACCTCTGTCAGCAACCTTTGTTCATCTAACTCATGATTATGTAATTCTTTTAAGCGATTTTCCAATCGTTCACGATATTTTCGAGTAACAATTGGTGCATGCGGGATAATCGCATTTACACAATCGTGTATCTCTTGTAAACGATACGCTATATCTTTATGTAATCGTTCTCCTTCGCCATCTCTCATCGTTTTTAACGTACGAGCAGCTTGGCGAACAGCTTCATATAAATTTTGTTCAAATTGTTCATTTACATTTTCCATTTCTTCAATCGCCGTTACTTCTGGCATTGCCATTAATTGTTGAAGTGTAATGGAATCTTGTAATTGAAATTTCGTTTTCACGTCTTCCATAATGGATTTATACTGCTTGAGAAGCGGCCAATTCACACTTAACTTTCTTTCAACAAGCCCTTCCCCTGTAATAATAATGGACACTTCAATACGCCCGCGGCGAACTTGTTCTGCAATTAACTTACGAATTTTGTCCTCAAAAACCATCATTTGTTTCGGAAGTCGAATGTTCATCTCTAAAAAACGATGGTTCACTGACTTCATTTCTACTGTAATTTGAAAAACATCATTTTCCACTTTCGCTCTTCCAAATCCTGTCATACTAGAAATCATCTTTATCACATCCACACCATGAAATAACTCAATGAAAAAGGTAATAGAGATGCAACTCTACTACCTTTTGTAAATTATATCACATTTTCATATCATTGACTATTTCAAGTTTATGCCTCTCTTATACAATATCGGCTTCTTCTTCTCCTTTTTCCCTGTCAATAAAGAGCCGACTAATAAAAATGTTGGAATGGACGATAAACCAACGATTAATAACCAATCTCTCGCTTGAATTGGCATTGTACTAAAAATGGGTTGCAATGGTGGATAATAAATAACCACAAGCATTAATAACACCGAAATAATAACTGCTCCAACCAAATATATATTCCCAAAAGGATTACGATGGAATATAGAGTGTTCACTGCGGCAGTCAAATACATGAATAAGCTGTGCTAAAACTAGTGTAGCAAAAGCTACTGTTTGCGCATATTTCAGTTCATTTGGATGCTGATTAAATGCAATAATAAATGCCAGCAAGGTTACAATACCAATTAAAAAGCCTCTACTCACAATTTTCCAAGCCAATCCTCTTGCAAACACCCCTTCTTTCGGATGCCGTGGATTTCTTCTCATCACATCTCCCTCAGCTGCATCTAAGCCTAGTGCCATTGCTGGTAAACCATCTGTTACTAAATTCACCCATAAAATTTGAATTGGAACCATCGGAAGTGGTAAAGCAAGCATCATCGCAAATAACATAACTAAAATCTCTCCAACATTTGATGCTAATAAATACCGAATGAACTTCCGAATATTCTCATATATATTTCGTCCCTCTTTAATTGCCGATTTAATCGTAGCAAAGTTATCATCTAGCAAAACAAGAGAGGAAGCTTCTTTAGCTACATCCGTTCCTGTAATCCCCATCGCTATCCCAATATCAGCTGTTTTAATAGCAGGAGCGTCATTCACCCCATCACCTGTCATCGCCACAATATGATCTTTATTTTGAAGAGCTTTTACAATTTTTAATTTATGTTCAGGAGATACACGTGCAAATACATAGGTATCTTCTACAATATCCTCTAGTTCATCTACAGACATATTTGCTAATTCTACACCTTCTATAACGCGGCCATTCGGTGGTAAAATCCCTAACTGCTCTGCAATTGCCATCGCTGTTACTTTATGGTCTCCTGTAATCATTACCGTTTTAATACCAGCCTCTTTACACTCTTTTACGGCCTGTTTCACTTCTGGTCTTGGCGGGTCTATCATTCCTTGTATCCCGACAAGCATGAAATCTTTTTCTACTTCTCTTTCATGTTCAATTGAATCTGTTACTTTTAAAGCCCTAAATGCAACAGCAATCGTTCGAAGCGCTTGACTTCCAAGGTTATGAATTGCCGCTTGCACTTCTTTACGATATAACTCACTTAAAGGTTGCTGTTTATCCCCCCATAAAATTGTTTGGCTCATTTGCAAAAGAACATCAGGTGCCCCTTTTGTGACTACAAATTTTTTACCATCACGATCACGAACGATTACGCTCATCATTTTTCGTGTGGAATCAAAAGGAAGTTCATGAATAATTTCAAACTTCTCTTTTAAAGCTTCTCGGGATATTCCTGCTTTCATCGCCGCTGCAACGAGCGCACCTTCTGTCGGATCTCCATCTAGGACATATGTTTTTTTCTTTTTTACAATGCTCGCGTTATTGCATAAACACCCAAATGTTAACAATTGATATAACGCCCTTGTAGATTCCGGATTAACCTTCTGCTCACCTTTCATAAATGATCCAGTAGGCTCGTAGCCTTGCCCGGTTACATGCCATGTTTCGCCACCTGACCACATATGTGTTACCATCATTTTATTTTGTGTCATCGTACCCGTTTTGTCCGAACAAATAACAGAAGCACATCCTAAAGTTTCTACTGCTGGTAATTTTCGAACAATCGCTCTCTTTTTAATCATGCGTTGTACACCAAGTGACAATGCGACCGTAACAATCGCTGGTAATCCTTCTGGAATTGCTGCAACAGCAAGTGACACACCCGCTAAGAACATATGATACACTTCATTCCCTTGATACACTCCAGCTAGTACAACAAGTGCTGTTAAAATAAGGGCAACAATGATTAGAATCTTCCCAAGTTGTTCTAATCTTCTTTGCAGCGGTGTTTCCATTTGCTCTGCATTTTGCAACATATTTGCAATTTGCCCCATTGCAGTATTCATTCCTGTCCCTACTACTACACCAATTCCTGATCCTCTCGTTATCATCGTTCCCATAAAAGCCATATTTCTCTGATCACCAATCGCAACATTTTCACCTTGTAATGCTTCTACTTTCTTTTGAACAGGTGCAGACTCACCTGTTAACGCTGATTCTTCAATATATAAACTGGATGCTTCAATAAGACGAATATCTGCTCCAATACGATCCCCGCTAGAAAATTTAATCACATCACCAAGTACCAGTGCCTTTGATGGTCCCTTTATCCATTTTCCATTTCGTAAAACTGTCACTTGCGGGGCGGCTAGTTCCTTTAAAGCCTCAAGTGATTTTTCTGCTTTTCGTTCTTGAAAAAAACCAAGAATCCCATTAATAATCACAATTGCAACAATCGCAATTGCATCAATATACTCTCCTAAAAATGCTGAAATAATCGTTGCACCAAATAAAACAAGCACCATAAAATCTTTAAATTGCGATAAAAATACAATGAGTGCAGAAGGCCGCTTTGCTTCTTGTAATTCATTTGGCCCTAGCTTCTTTAAGCGCCCTTCCGCTTCTTGCTCTGACAGTCCTACCTTCACATTCGTATTCGTTCTTTCTTCCACTTCATGTGCACGCATTTCATACCAATTCATCTCGCTATCGACCTCCTGATTGCAGACATGCTCTAATGAAAGCTTATTCAGCCCCGTCCAAAAAAATGCTATAATTAACATTTAGTTAGAAAGGAGTGTTCATAATGGCATTCGATGGATTATTTACAAGAGCGATTACACATGAAATTGCAAATTCTCTTCAAACAGGAAGAATTTCAAAAATATATCAACCCTCAAAATATGAGGTTTTGTTACATATTCGAGCAAACGGAAAAAATCAAAAATTACTTATTTCCGCACACCCTACATACGCACGTATGCATCTTACAAATCAAAGTTATGATTCACCAGCATTACCACCAATGTTTTGCATGCTTCTTCGCAAACATTTAGAAGGTGGATTTATTGAGAAAATTGAACAAATCGATTTAGAACGTATCATTCAAATTACCGTTCGAAGCCGTAACGAGATTGGGGACGAATCTTTAAAAACATTAGTGATTGAAATAATGGGTCGTCACAGCAATATTATTTTAGTAGACGCGAAAACAAATATCATTTTAGATAGCTTAAAGCACGTTTCTTTAGCGGTAAATCGGCATCGTACTGTATATGCTGGCGCTGAATATGTTGCACCACCAGCACAGCATAAAATTAATCCCTTGCAGATTGAAACACAAGATGAGTTTATTAGGCCACTAGACTTTTTAGCAGGAAATATGGATAAACAACTTGTTGGGGCCTTTATGGGGATTTCTCCGCTATTTGCAAAAGAAGTTGTAAAGAAAGCTGTTATGGTAAATGAACATGCATTATCAGAAGCGTTTTTCACATTACAAAAACCAATGCAAGCGCATCAATATGAACCAACAATGATAACGGCAAATGGAAAAGAGTTCTTTTATCTCTTCTCTCTTACACATTTAAAAGGGGATAATAAAACATTCTTATCTGTAAGTGAATTATTAGATCGATTCTTCTTTGGAAAAGCTGAACGCGATCGTGTAAAACAACAAGCACATGATTTAGAACGATTTATGCACAATGAAAAAGCAAAAAATGAAAAGAAATTAATTAAATTACAAAAAACACTACAAGATGCTGGGAAAGCTGATAAATATCAATTATTCGGTGAACTTCTTACAGCTAACATGTATGCATTAAAAAAAGGTGACAAAGAAATTGAGGTTGTCAACTACTACGATGAAAATGGCGGAACAGTAAAAATTACATTAGATCCACTGAGAACACCGTCAAAAAACGCACAACGTTATTTCCAAAAGTATCAAAAAGCGAAAAATTCTGTCGCAATCGTAAAAGAACAAATTGAAAAGACAAATGAAGAAATCCTTTACTTTGATAGCCTACTTCAACAAATGGAGGCTGCTGCTTCAAAAGATATTGAGGAGATTCGCGAAGAATTAGCTGAAGAAGGTTACATGCGTAACCGTAAGTCGAAGAATACAAAGAAAAAAACATCAAAACCGATATTAGATAAATATATCTCTACCGATGGAACAGAAATTTTAGTCGGTAAAAATAATAAACAAAATGACTATTTAACAACCAAGTTTGCACGTCGTGATGAAATTTGGTTACATACGAAAGATATTCCTGGTTCTCATGTTGTCATCCGCTCATTAGAACCAACTGAAGAGACTTTATTAGAAGCTGCTAAACTCGCTGCTTATTACAGTAAAGCAAAAGATTCTAGTTCTGTTCCTGTAGATTTCACAAAAATTCGCCATGTTAAAAAACCAAGCGGTGCTAAACTTGGGTTTGTGACATATGATAATCAACAAACATTATATGTAACACCAGATGCTGATACGGTGATGAAGTTAAAAGCTTAAGGAAAACACAAAAACGCAATGATTGTGAGTAATCATTGCGTTTTTTCTTATAAAATAATATTCCCTGTCTTTTACAAAGACTTTACCGCCTTATTTCCCCCTCTATCAAACCAATATAAATGATAAAAAAATTGACACTTTATATGTTTCGTGTAAAAAAATATAGACACAAACAAGAGTTATATTCCTTAATTTTTAGACACTTTATGTAGTAATTATTTCTTATACAAAGAAAATTACATTGGCACAATTATTGCTTTATATAAGGAAGTGAAAGGGAGGAATCAAAATGACTTCAAGAATAAAGAAAATACAAGAACAACTAGATCGATATGGAATAGACGGATTACTCATTACGAAAAAGGAAAATCGCCAGTATGCAACTGAATTTACAGGTAGCGCTGGAGCCGTATTACTATCTGCAACTGAAGCTGTATTCATTACAGATTTCCGCTATGTCGATCAAGCAAAAACACAAGTACAAGAAGCTGAAATCATTATGCATAAAGGAAACATGGAACAAGAGATCGCAAATCAGATAACTAAATTAAGCATCAAAAAGTTAGGCATCGAAGAAAACAATATGACCTTAAAACAGTATAGTTCGTTAAAAAAATATACAAACATCGAACTTGTACAAGTAAGTGAACTAGTAGAAACAATCCGTGCCATTAAGGAAGAGTCTGAAATCGAAACAATTAAAATTGCAGCACGTATCGCCGATGAAGCATTTCAACATATAACAGGATTCCTAAAACCCGGTGTATCTGAATTTGATGTCCGAGATGAATTAGAGTTTTTTATGCGAAAACAAGGGGCCTCTTCCTCATCATTTAACATTATCGTAGCTTCTGGAGTCCGTTCTTCTCTTCCCCACGGCGTTGCCACAAATAAGATGATTGAAAACGGAGATATGGTTACATTAGATTTTGGTGCACTTTACAATGGGTATTGCTCTGATTTAACACGTACTATTGCGATTGGAAGTTACTCCAAAGAATTTGAAAAGATATATAGTATTGTATTAGAAGCATTAAAACGAGGAACCAAAGCAATCCGGCCTGGTGAATCCGCAAAAACGATTGATGATGTGACAAGAAATTACATTACAGATAACGACTACGGTCAATACTTTGGCCATTCTACCGGCCATGGCGTTGGATTAGAACTTCATGAACCACTTCGATTATCACAAGAAAGTAAAGCTACTTTACAAGAACGAATGGTTGTTACTGTCGAACCAGGTATTTATATTCCAAACTGGGGTGGCTGTAGGATTGAAGATGATATTGTCATTACAAAAGATGGGCATGAAGTAATTACAAAGGCAAATAGAGACCTTATTGTTATTGGCTAATAGGAAACTCTCCTTATCCATCTAAAAAGGGATTTCTTTTTACACGGAGAAATCTTTCTATAAAGATATTATTTACTAGGAGGAATTTCTATTAAATTTCGTAATTGATACAATTGATGGATTAAACACAGAATTTTCAAAGCTTGTTTCTATGATGAATTATGCTCGTTATACAACAATGCAAGCTGTACAAGATTTAACGATTGAAGAACTCGATTATTTGTACGATGCTAAGGCAAACTCCATTGGTATGCTTTTATATCATATGACTACAGTCGAGTACTACTATCAGATTCATACCTTTGAAGATCGAGAGCCGACAGAGGAAGAATTAGAGCGTTGGTTACCTGGAATCGAATTAGGCGAACTTGGACGTCAGCATATTAAAAACCACCCTATAGACTACTACATAAATACGTTACAAGAAGTTCGTGCTAAAACAATTACAACGTTTCAATCACTACCGGATGAATGGCTATATAAAACCACACCGTTTTGGTATGACAAACCAGCAAACAACTATTTCAAATGGTTTCACGTCTTTGAAGATGAGCTGAGTCATCGTGGACAAATTCGTTTAATTAAAAAAATGTAAGGAACTCATTCAGTAAAATAATAAAAAAGTGCTATCTCTTAGTCAGGTAGCACTTTTTTATGTTTTAGATACGTCATCACCTAATAATAATTTTTTATTCACTTTTGTAACAATCATTCCCACAATACCTAAGATTATAAGTAAATATACTAATCTAGCAAAAGATAGCCACCCTTGAAAAATTGGCATCCTATCCATTTGTCTACCGCCTTCCAACAATATGAATGGCACTGTAGCTATTAAAATGACAAACTCAATTCCTAAAACGATCTTCTTTTTTCGGGTGTATGCTCTAAATTCATCCCAACAATATAATACAGCAAAAATAAAACCCACTGCATAAATAATGTCAATCCAATCACTTTCAATAAAATACTTTAAAATAAGTCCTATAGCGAAGCATCCCATAAGACCGTAAAAACCTATTTTCTCCTTCATATATTCCCTCTCTCTATCTAGTAATAAAACTGTATAATATTTTATCCACTTTCAGGATTATTTGTATTATATCATCCATTTTCACCTTGTAAGTGCAGTACATGAAATTGTTATATTTTCTTTCTCTACGTACTCACACACTCCCACTCTCTTCATACACTAAACTACACGAATGCC
Source organism: Bacillus sp. 05T22 (assembly GCF_056396765.1). Classification (NCBI taxonomy): domain Bacteria; kingdom Bacillati; phylum Bacillota; class Bacilli; order Caryophanales; family Bacillaceae; genus Bacillus; species Bacillus sp. 05T22. Next base: position 156 of record NZ_JBFTMC010000017.1, on the reverse strand, counting down.
TAGCAAAATGGGAGTAGAATTAACACTTCTGCACGCCCTCTATATTCTTTGTTTACTTACAATTATCACCTTTTCTTATTCTTCGAAAAGATACGACAATCATTTGTATTGTTTTTATCTTTTTACTAGCTCTAACCGCAACACATTCCATTCCTC
>NZ_JBFTMC010000016.1:0-57625 GCF_056396765.1 Bacillus sp. 05T22 | reverse complement strand
GTGTTTCAATATCACGGTGCGGAACATAAGGTCATCAATGCTTACGAAAACAATCTTCCGCTGACAGTAGCAAATGTACAAAAACAAACTCGTCTCCATTATCGTTGCGGTAGTAGTTTTATTATATTTACAGTCATTATCGGAATGTTTGTCTACTTTCTTGTTCCAACTGATCCCCTTTGGGTCAGAGTGGTAAATCGAATTTTATTAATTCCAGTTGTTCTAGGGATTTCTTTTGAAGTCTTGCAGTTTACAAATCGATTACGAGATATTCCGATTTTGCGCGCATTGGGATACCCAGGGTTATGGCTTCAACTATTAACAACAAAAGAACCAGAAGATGATCAAGTTGAAGTTGCAATTGCATCCTTTGAAGAATTATTACGTTTAGAAGAAAAACACTAATAATTTTTTTAAAATGGTACTCAACTCCTTCCCTTGTCGCTAATATACTAATTTTAATATATGTTATTTAGGAGGTGTTCCCTATGAACGGTCGTTCGTTTACGTTCGCTTTATTCATGCTTATTATTGGGTTAGCAATATTCGGTCTCGTATCATCTGCAATTACGAATCCATACGGAATGGTAAAAAACATTGTCATCATGTTACTTGTTGTTGGTGTCTTTTATTTATTATATAAAATGTTTACAAGTTCCAGCGGTTCCGCCAATTCGCAAAACTCTTATAAGCGTGCTGCGAAACAATCGAACCGAAAATACGGAAAACAAAACGTAGCACCCCTAAGCAATTCTTTATTWAAACGAAATGCTTCTGATGACAAAGTTAAGAAAGGCAATTCATCATTGTTAAAAAGGAAACGAAAACAATCTCATTTAACCGTGATTGAAGGTAAAAAAAATAAAAAGAAAGACCGCGCTTCTTTTTAGGAAATGCGGTCTTTCTTTTATTTATGCTCCCTCACATATTGAAGTACTTCTGTTAAGCTTTTTTCTTTCATACTTCCTAAGCGAAGATGGTGATTTTCAAACTGCAAAGCCTTTGTAACTTCATTTGGAACAACGACACATTTTAATCCTGCCGCAATCGCTGCTTTCAATCCATTTACTGAATCCTCAAACACAACAGCTTCTGAAGAATCAATTTTCAGTTCTTCAATAGCCGCTTTATACAGTGCTGGATCTGGTTTTACTTTCTCCACATCTTCTTTCGTTTTAATAACTTCAAAATACTCCCGAATCCCTAAATCTTCTAAAAACCCAACAACCCATTCTCTTGAAGAACTAGAAGCTAAACCAATTTTTACTCCAAGACCTTTTGCTTCTTCTAAGTATTCTTTCACACCATCACGGGCTACTGGTATTTTCATTTTCTCTTGATGTAAAGCCGAAACTTTTTCTTTTAGCAAGTTCTTATTAAATTGCTCTTTCAATTGTTGTTCAATATATGTATAAAGCACTTCATCTGTTGTTCCAATACATTTTGCAAACTCTTCTAGAGACAAATCTCCACCATATTCGCGAATTACTTCCTGAAAAGCTTGGAACCAAATTGTTTCTGTRTCYACAATTAATCCATCAAARTCAAAAATAATTGCTTTCATTCCGATCCCGCCTTTTACAAAACAATTTTTCACATCTCTATACATTCAACTTAAATAAAGTAAATTCCTCTTCTAAACAAAAAAGGAAACGCCTCTCGTTCCCTTTACTTCCCCTGCTCTTCATTTGCTTTTTGAACACCGCGAAGTGTTTCAATTCGAAGTTCATCTTGCTCAAAATATTGCACTAAATCACCAATGCGGTCAATAGCTTCCCAACTTAAATGATGCTCAATTCCCTCTACATCATTATAGATCTTACTTTCATCCACACCGATGATACGCATAAATTGTTCTAGTAACTCATGACGATATACAAGACGCTCCCCGATTTTTTTCCCTTTTGATGTTAATACAAGCCCTCTATATTTTTCATAAATTAGATACTCATCTTTATCTAACTTTTGTACCATTTTCGTTACAGAGGATGGATGTACACTAAGCGCTTCAGCAATATCAGATACGCGGGCATATCCCTTTTCATCAATTAACAAATAAATTTGTTCAATATAATCTTCCATACTAGGGGTAGGCATCGGTTTCCTCCATCCAATTTCATTTTGTGTTTTCCGCACTAAGCAATCAATAAAATGATACACCAGAAAGGGTATCATGACAAGGGCGGAAACAGACCAAAAGCTATGAAACATAAAAAGAATCTGTATGTATATACAGATTCTTTTATGTGAAATATTGAATTTCAGTATTCGGAAAATATTCGGCAATATATCTTCTTATCGTTTCCTCTAACCTCACTGCATCATCTTTCTGATATACATATTTTCCGATGCCATATCGTCCCCATTTATATTTTCGTTTCTCCTCATCCATTTCGAGTTTCGTATTGGGATAACGTTGTTGTATTACCTTTTTCGCCGGCCTAGTAAAGCGATGTTGAATCAATTCGAATGATAAATTTAGTAGGGCTAAATCTTTTAACGCATCAGAAAGTCGTTCAAATAATTCACGATACCCGTCTCACACCAACAACAAGTGTCGTTTTCGCATTACGATATTTCTGCAAATCATTATCTCCAGGTAAATCGCGAATTTGATTATGTGATGTTGTTTCTCGAATTTCTAGACCCATCTTTGCAAACTTCTCATGCAACTTTTTTCCAAGTGGATATTGGATTGCCCCTGGTTCAAAATAAACAAGCTTTGGCATAAATGGCTTCATACGAATTCCCTCCCTGCTTCTAGTATGAGCAGACGAACGATAACAACACTATTTAAAGTTTTCCACTCCAGTAACTTGTGTTGCAAGTTACCGAATGTTATAATTCAGATAACAACTACCTTGCACAACAAGTTACTTGAAGGCGGTGACGCAATTGCATAGTCAAATGTTAAAAGGTGTGCTCGAAGGATGTATTCTATATATCATTTCGCAAGAAGAAGTGTATGGATATGAACTGAGTACGAAATTAAACCAACATGGCTTTACATTCGTAAGTGAAGGTAGTATCTATCCTCTTTTGCTACGAATGCAAAAAGAAAAACTCATTGCTGGCACATTAAAAGCTTCTAGCCTTGGACCAAAGCGAAAATATTATCATGTAACCGATAAAGGGTTCGAACAGCTAGAAGAGTTTAAGAAGAGCTGGGGGATAGTTTCGACAACGGTAAATAATTTATTGCAGGGAGAGTGAGATCGATGAAAGCGAAAGATTTAATTGAGCTGAATAATAAAAAACGCAAATTATTGACAGAGGAAAATAAAGCGACTTACGGGGATATGCTCGTTTACATTCGATTAGCTAATATCCCAGAACAGCAAGTAGAAGAACTGCTATTAGAGATTTTAGATCACTTGCTTGATGCACAAGAAGAAAAGAAAAATGCTTATGATATTTTCGGAAATGACTTACAAGCTTACTGTGATGAAATAATCACTGCACTTCCAAAACAAAATATATGGCAGAAAATAGCCACACCAGCCTTTATGAGTAGTTATTTACTCGCTATATTTTTCGCTATTAATTCTCTTGCGGCTATTATTTTACCCTTTTTCTCTGACAACAAACGCTTTCAATTTGTACAGATAAATTTCATATATGTATTTGTAATCATTATCGCTATACACCTTGCTATCCGTTTTGTATTTGACTTTATCAAAGGGGATTTATTCAATAACCATATGGGTAATTGGAAGCGCATAACGAGATTCATTTTCCAACAAAGTCTATGGTTCATACTCATTGTCATTTCTTTATTTTTTATAGACCGTCCATTTATAAAGTATCAACTTTCCCCTTGGATTGGGGCATTCCTTGCCATCATTTTGTATCTTTTTTATAAGTTTTTTTATAGACGCGTAAACTTTTAATTATACAGGGAGTGAGAAAATTGAACGCAAAAGACATGGTTGAGCTAAACAATAAAAAACGCAGGCTTCTAACCCCCGAAAACGAAAATATTTATGGCGATATGCTTATATATTTACGGTTTACGAGCACTCCACAAAAACAAATGGAAGATCTATTATTAGAAATATTAGACCACCTTTTAGACGCTCAAAAAGATGGAAAAAATGCTTACGATATTTTCGGAGAAGATTTAAAAGCGTATTGCGATGAATTAATTAATTCCTCTGAGCACCAAACTACTTTCGAAAAAGGTGCAGTTATTGGCTTTGTAGTTAGTTTATTGTTAGCTATCCAATTTGGATATGATACATTTACGCATGTATTTTTTAATCATGCAAATAAACCAGGGATTCCATTTAGTATCCTAGGCACAATATTGTCAGCTATTATTTTAACCACTGGTACTTTTTTAACTTTTTCCGTATTAAGACGATATTCTTTCACAATATTAGCGTCTTGGAAGCAAAAAATTATACTCATATTATCAGCTTGTATACCACTTGGATTATCATTTGTTTCAAACATTTATTTTGAAACAAAACCTTATTTATCCTATAACTTAACAGTTTGGCAAGGTGCTCTTATTACAATTTCCTTTTACATTTTATACAAAATTTTACATAAAACCTCTAGATTTTAACAGCCTCCCAAAAGGCTGTTTTTCTTCTGTCTAATTTTACAAATTGAAAAATTTCATAAAGAAAATAAGAAAAATGCAAAATAATTAAAGTTAATTGTTGACGTGATGCTTTTATTATCGGTATCATATTTCTTCGTGAGCAATTATTTTTCGTTATACGATTTTTTTATTATTACTGAATTTTTGAGAGGGGAAATTTGATGTCACTTAAGAAGAAAACGCAAGTACGCACCGGCAAAATGGTACGTGAACTAATGTTAGCAGATGAAGATGTAAATGCTTCGCTAATTATGGTATATAGTGAAAACGGTGTAAATGCAGAAATTAAAATCGAGGGCTTAACGCCAAAATGTAACGAAGAATTATTTTTGAGCGGAAACGTAGATTGGAACAAAAGTGTGATTTATAAGATTGTCGATTTCACAGGTAACGCTGAAGTTGGTAAAGTTACATTAACAGCAATGAACAAAAACAATGTTTCCCTAGAAATTGAACGCGTTATGTGGAGTAAAGAAAATAAAGAAGCTGCTGAACAGGAGGTAACACCTGTAGAAACTGCTCCCCCAAAAGAAGTAGTGGCAGAAAAGGCACCTAAAGTAGTCACAGCGGCTCCAAAACCTGTTACACGTGTTGAAGAACCGGTTGTAACCCCTAAACCTACTTCGGCACCAGCGCCAAAGCCAGTACGTTCAGAGACAGTTGTAGCGGCACCTACTCCAGCTCCTGTAAAAAAAGCAGTACCCACTCCAGTTACAAAGCAAGAAACGGTTACGGCTATGCCTACCAAACCAAAACAAGTGGCTTCAACTGAAGCAAATTCTAAACTACAAGAGAATTATGTGAAGCTTGTGAAAAAGACAATCGAAGTATGTCAAGATTACGAGCTTGGCATCGACATAGATGATTCTATTGAGAACTTAAAAGAAGAATTACAAAGCCAAGGTATTAGCGTGACTTTTGATAAAGAAATTATGGATGTTGTAAATCGTCTTCGTTCTTTACAAGACAAAGGAATTAAAGTAGAAAAAGTACTTAATTTATTATAAAGAAAATAAGGAGATGGCAAATGCCATCTCCTTATTTTTTATAATTCCACTCATCACTTTCGTACTTTTCTTTCGCTAATGTTTGCACTTCCTGAAGCTGTTCTTCTGTTAGTTCATACGGAACTAGCTCCACATCTAACCCTTTTTCAAATCCAACTTGGAACGCTTCAATCAACTGTTCAATTGTAAACGTACGATCTGTTAATTCATTGATTGCGACCGCTTTAGAAGAAAACATGCTCTTCATACGCTCTTTCACTCGCTCATTTGGGAATAAGAATAAATCATACAGCTCATCTAAATCGATTTCTAGCGGAATAGATCCATGCTGCAGGATAACACCTTTTTGACGTGTTTGTGCACTTCCAGCAATTTTTCGGCCTTCTACAACAATTTCATACCAAGATGGAGCATCGAAACATACGCCTGAGCGTGGATTTTTTAAATTCTCACGGTCTGCTTCCGTTTTTGGAACCGCATAGTAAGCTTCTAATCCTAACGCCTTAAACCCGTCTAATAACCCTTGCGAAATTACTCGGTATGCTTCCGTAACTGTTTTCGGCATATTCGGATGATCCTCAGAAACGATAACACTGTACGTTAATTCCTTATCATGCAATACACCCCTACCACCTGTTTGACGGCGAACAAAACCATATTTCTTTTCATTTACTACATCCATATTAATATCTTTTTCTACACGTTGAAAATACCCCACTGTTAATGTTGGCACTTCCCATTCATAAAAACGAATCGTTGGCGGCATTTTCTTTTCGCTTTGCCAATTTAATAAACATTCATCTAACGCCATATTAAATGCTGGTGAACATTGACCAGAGTTAATATAACACCATTTTTCTTTTCCCATCCTGCACCTCATATAACCAATTATTTTTCACAATCTCTAGTCTAACAAATTCGACAAAATTTGTGAAAGAATACGAAATTTCTTCTTCTTACCAAACGAACCTGTTGCATAAATACATATGGGCATTATAATATTGAAAGTAGGATAAGAAAAAAGGGAGCGATAGAATCGTGTCAACAAACTTAATTATTATACTAGCCGCAGTTCTAGCATTCATCGGCTACTCTGTATGGATGTTTTTCTATCAGAAGAGACTAATTAAAACACTTTCAGAAGAAGAATTTCGCGCTGGCTACCGTAAGGCACAGCTTATCGATATTCGTGAAGCAGATGAATTTAACGCTGGTCATATTTTAGGTGCTCGTAACATTCCATTATCACAAATCCGTATGCGTTACAAAGAACTACGTAAAGACCAACCTGTTTATTTATACTGCCAAAGTGGATTCCGTACAGGACGTGCAGCTCAATATCTAAAAAAACAAGGTTACAAAGATTTCTACCAACTACAAGGCGGATTTAAATCTTGGACAGGAAAAATTAAAAAGAAATAATATTGAAAAGAACTAGCATGACTCATCGGCTAGTTCTTTTCTTCCATATTGTTCGCAATATACAATAAGTTTTGTTTTACTACTTTTTCATTTCTTGATTCTACATTGCGATATAGCAATTGGTACTCTAACCCCTTCTCTTTCCATATGAGCGTCGCAAATTCTTCCCCCTGTTCACCCTCATCCCTATTTTTAAAATAGGCAGCTGAGCCATTATCCAATTTCATTTTTTCATGAAATCGATTTCGTTCCACAATATAAGGAAAACTGTAGGAAAAATTAGCAACAGTTAATTCTACATAATCTTTTCTTCCTTTTTCTTGTTGTCTATATTTTATCGTCAAGACAGCGTTCTTCGTCCCAATTGTTCTTACTTCTCCCTTTACATCGTTCATAACATCGTACGGTAAATACGTCGGAGCTTTAAATGATTCCGGAAAATATTTTTTTGCATTCTTTAACGAAACAGGACCAGATACACGATCTACAGCTCCATCCGCATTTCCTACAAATTGTTTTTCTTCTTTCACTGTCTGTTGGAATGAACATGAGCTAAGCAAAATACTAGAAAACACGAAACAAATGATTCTTTTTTTCACTTTGTTTCCGCCCTTCATACCGCTCTCTTTACTGACAAAGCGTTAATATGTTGTTCATATTCGCTTCACTTGTTCACTCTCCCTTTGAAAACTTTCCTCGTTTATCTCTCACATTTTGACATGTCGTATCTTTTTAGACAAAAAAACTTTTCACTACCCTTACGCCCTAACGCAAGGTTACGCGAATAGTGAAAAGCTTTGTTTATAAAATAGATTATGAAAAGCTTTTCAGGTCAAGCGTTTTTTAGTAATGTTCCATTCCTGTCCATTTCCACTTATAATGAAATGAGAGGTGAAACATATGGCAAATATAAAACAAATTGCGAAAATTGCGGGAGTATCCATAACGACCGTTTCACGCGTATTAAACGATCATCCATATGTAAGCGATGAAAAACGAAAACGCGTTTTAAATGCTATTGAAGAATTAAATTATGCAAAAAACATAAATGCAGTTCATTTAATAAAAGGAAAAACATTTACAATCGGTGTCATGCTTCCTTTTATCAACTTACCTTACTTCAGCACGATTCTTGAGGGAATCGGAAACGAAGCCCTAGCCGCTGGATATCACATTAATTTATGTCAAACGAATTACGATAGTATCGAAGAAATTCGAGTTCTTGAAATGATGAAGATGAAACAATTTGATGGCATGATTATATGCTCCCGAACAAGCTCTTGGGAGCATATTGAACCATTCGCAAAATTTGCTCCTATCACCTCATGCGAAAAAATGAAGCATCCCCTTATTTCCTCCGTCTATGTTGATCATTATGAAGGGTTTCGCATTGGTACGGAATATTTACTAAGCAAAGGACATGAGCGAATTGGCGTTTGTTTAGCAAGACAAAAAAGTGTAAATACAAAGCAGCGTGAAAAGGCCTTCTCTGATGCTCTCCATACTGCCAAAAAAAGACTTCAACCAGATTGGATGTTTTACCAATGCTACACGATGCAAGATGGTGCAAAAGCTTTACACAGCATGTTAAACATGAAAGAGCGTCCAACTGCTATTTTTACTGCTAATGACCAAGTAGCCGCTGGTTTATTAACAGAAGCAAGAAAAAACGGCATACGCGTTCCAGAAGATTTAGCGATTCTCGGTTTTGATAACCATGAGATTTCGGAGGCATTAGAAATTACAACGATTGAGCACCCCGGATTAACAATGGGAGCTCTTGCTTTTTCTTTATTTCATAAGCAAATACTTGGTGAACAAATCATCGGGAACTCCAAAGAACTCCCTTTCCGTTTAGTCGAACGAAAAACTGTGTAAAGAGTGCCTGCTGAATTTGGCACTCCTTTTCAACATCTGACTTATTGACTTTATTTTGATTATTTATTACAATTACCCTAACGAACGGTAGGTAGGGGATGTAAATGACAGCAAACCGCATTAAAGCTGTAGCACTTTCTCATTTCGCACGCTATAGCTACGAAGGGACTTCGTTAGCAAATATTGCACAGGAAGTCGGGATTAAAAAACCATCGATTTACGCACACTTTAAGGGAAAAGAAGAATTATACTTCATCTGCTTAGAAGCTGCACTTCAAAAAGATTTACAATGCTTTACAGACGATATAAAAAAATTTTCAAAGTCATCTACTGAAGCATTACTTGTAAACTTGTTAAAAGGTTACGCAAAACGATTTGGTGAAAGTGAAGAATCGATGTTTTGGTTACGCACTTCCTATTTTCCGCCTGATGCATTTCGCGAACAAATTATTAAAAAATCAAATGCTCACATTGAAAACATCAGAGAACTTTTATTTCCTGTATTCAAACGAGCAAATGAACAAGGTGAACTGCATAACCTTGAAATACAAGACGCTTTAGAGGCTTATTTATGCTTACTTGACGGTCTGATGGTTGAACTATTGTACGCAGGCTTAAATCGCTTTGAGACCCGTTTAAGTGCTTCTTGGAAAGTGTTTTGGCGAGGGCTTTCACAATGACGGATTGCAAATAGCAATGCGTCGTTTTTCAGCCCTTCACCTAACGACTGGTAGGAAGGAGAAATAATATATGGCATKGATTTATGTAATTTTAGCTGGCATCATTGAAATTTTTTGGGTGATTGGACTAAAGCACGCAACTACTCCACTTGAATGGGTTGGTGTTGCTCTCTTAATCGCAATTAGTTTCGTCCTATTATTTAAAGCTTATAAAGATTTGCCTGTAGGAACTGTATATGCTGTGTTTACAGGAATCGGAGCTGGCGGAATCGTTCTTACAGAAATCTTTATTTTCGGAGAACCATTTTCAATTGTAAAAATCTTATTTATTGGTTTAATCTTCTTTGGCGTTATTGGATTAAAACGAGTAACGGGTGAACAAGAAGAGAAGGAGGTCGCATAAAATGGCATGGGTATTTTTAATTATTGCTGGTATTTGTGAAATTGTTGGTGTACTGTTTATGAAAGTAGCCACCGAAAAGAAAGGCTGGGCACCTAAGCTTATTTTAATCGCTAACTTTGCCGTAAGCTTCTTCTTCTTATCACTTGCAATGGACTCATTACCGATGGGAACAGCTTACGCGATTTGGACTGGAATTGGAACTGCTGGAAGTGCGCTTCTAGGTATTCTTATCTTCCGTGAATCAGCTGATTGGCGTCGCCTTGCCTTTTTAAGCTGCATTTTATGCGGTGCAGTTGGCTTAAAATTAATGAGCTAACGTGAGGTGAATGTCATGTGGAAAGAAAAAGGGAAACAAATTGTAACTGGAATTATAATTGGAATTGTGCTCCTACTACAAATGAGCTTTCATTTTATCGAATGGTTATTCCATAAAGGAATTTCTATTCTTACATTCCTTCCCAACATGGCACTTGAAGTTGTATCCATTGTTTGGTCAATTATCGCTTCCATCATGATTATTATCATTTGGAGTATCGCTAAACTTTGGAATAAAATAACCAAAAAAGACAGTTCTTCTGAAAAGAAGTAACTGTCTTTTTTATACTTAATGATTCGCGTTGCTTGGCAACCTAAAGAAATTGGATGCAATAAGACATAGTATTCCAAGAATAAAAACGCCAGTCCCAATACCCTTATTCGAGCTTTTAAATAAGTTAATATCCGAGTAAAAATTCAGCATCATAAGACCTAAAGAAAACAAAATCAATCCAATTCCAATTAATATTCTTCCTATTGGCGTCCGTTTTCTCATCATTACATCTCCCCCTAATTTCTTTAAAATCTAATAATATTTCCAATCCAACCGGACATAATATCAACAAGGAGCTGATTATATGCAAAATTCCATACATAAACATATCCTATTGTTATTTTTCTTATTTCTTTTCTTTGTTATATGTTTCAGCCTTATATTACATGCACCAAAAGAGATGCCGAGCACCGTTTCTGTTTATAAGTTACTCCTGTGTTATTTTCCCTATTGAAAAAGGTGTCTTGTGATGAGACACCTTTTTTCCTGCTATATGTCCATTCGCTCATATAATTTCACACAAGCCAACATTGAGAAAACCAACATGCAAGTTGCCCCCATGCATAAGAACCCACTATGTAAATTCAATTGCTCTATATTTACTTTAAAGAAAACTTCTAAAATAAATATAGGTGCGATTAATAGAAAACAAGCTATCATAAACGTTTTCTGATAGCCTAACAGAAAGTAAATTGGTAAAATCAAACTAAAAACAATAAAACTGAGGCTCATACTAGTTACAACCGTCGTTTCTATAAAATCCACTGTCTCATTTCTTAACTGAATACCTACTGTAAAGTAAGCAATGATAACACTGGTCATTAAAATAATCAGCGCAAACATATACTTTGCCAATATCATTTGTTTTCTAGATATCGGTAAACTATTAAACATCTTTTCGCTTTGATTTTTTTCATCACTATAAAAAGTTCTCATCATCAATATAACAGGAATAATAACTGTCGTAAGTGTGAATGTACTATGGTTATCTCGCGTCGCCATATAGAATAAAAAAGGATAGATTATATACCAAATGAGCATTTTCCTTTGCACAATAAAATCTTTCATGATTAGTTGTTGCATACTTCTCCCCCCTCCTAGCGCACAAACCACTGCTCTTATAACTCTTTTTCTCGAAACATTTGGATTGAAAAAACTACAGATACCATATATATCACTAACACCCCAATACCAATTGTCCCCATAACTACTATAAGATTCTCAGAATGAAAAACTTTTAGCATAATCGCTTTATCACCGAGAACATTACACATAAAACCAATAATTCCGACAAGCGGAAATATGATAATAATATTCAATATACTAACAGCCGAATAATCACCCATATATTGGATAGGGAGTGCTACTAGACTATAAATAATCGCCGTTATCCCAGCTGAAAATATTACATATTCCGGGATATGCACATTCTGATTCAAAAGACTATTTACTAATATCGCTATCATATATGTTAGAGACAACCCCAGTATAATAAAAAACACGTTTGATATGTATTTGGCTATAACGATGTCCCTTCTCGTCACCGGTAAACTCGCTAGCACCTTTTCTACCTTGCTTTTATCTTCAAAATATAAAGAAATGAATAGAATCATACCGCATGTAAAAAAACAACCTATTGCAATTCCTAATGGTTCGGTAGGATTCCTCAATAAGGAATAAATAGGAATTAAACTATACAATGGCCATATCTTTCTCTGTAAGAAAAATTCTTTCCAAATTAACTGCTGCATATAGATTCTCCTTTTTATAGATCACGTTTTTCATAAAGTTTAACGGTAATACACATTTTGTAAAAAAGAGCAAATCCTTATATACGAGTTGACGCATAAACACTCCTCCCCTTCGCCGTATACACAACGATGTCATCTAAAGTCGGTTTTTCTAATACAACTTCGTTTCCAAACCAATCTTCAATTGCTTGCTTATCTTTCACCAATCCTTCAAAACCAAATTTATTTTTGCGTAATCCGATAAAGAGTTCTTTTCCTTCAGGATCTAATAAGTCATTACTACCTTTTACCAGTACATATTTTTCTAATATTGCGTCTTTTTCTCCCGTAAAAACAATCTCACCTTCGTGAATAAATGTAATATAATCAGCAATACGCTCTAAGTCCGTTGTAATATGTGTCGAGAATAATACCGCTACTTCTTCTTCCATCACAATTTCTTGCAACATATCGAGCAGTTCACTACGGACAACTGGATCTAAACCTGATGTCGGTTCATCCATAATAATGAGCTCTGCATGATGCGATAAAGCCATCGTAATCRCAAATTTCATTTTCATTCCTTTCGATAACTGCTTAATCCTCTTATTTTTTGGTACTTGTAATCGGTCCATATACCATTGATATTTTTCTTCATCCCATTTTTTATATAACGGTGCGATAATTCGTTTCATTTGTTCACACGTTAACTCTTCATAGTAATGATTTTCGTCATATACAAATCCAATGTTTTGCTTAATTTCTTTTTCAGCTTTTTTATTATCCTTGCCAAAAATGGTAATATCACCGCTATTTCGTCTTACTAAGTTCATGATCATTTTTATGGTCGTACTTTTCCCAGCACCATTTGGCCCAACAAACCCCATAATATACCCACGTGGCAATGTAAAACTTATATTTTTCACTGAAAAATCTTTATAATTTTTACAAACGTTTTTTAACTCTAACATGTCACTTATTCCCCCTTATATAAAAACGCAATCATTTTTTGCAACTCTTCAAGTGAAAGCTGCAAAAACTTACTTTCATTCACAATTTCTTCCGCTTTACTTTCTAACAAGCGCAATCGTTGTTCTCGCAAGAGCTCGTTATTTTGCATGGAAACATATGTCCCTTTTCCAGCAATGGTTTCAATATACCCTTCTTTTTCAAGCTCTTCATACGCACGTTTCGTCGTAATCACACTAATCTGTAGTTCTTTCGCTAAGCTACGGATAGACGGCAATCGATCTCCACCCTTAAGACCTCCATTTAAAATAAGCTGCCTCAATTGCTTACTAATTTGTTCATAAATAGGGTCTGGGGAAGAATTTGAAATAATAATATTCATGTTTTCCTCCACTGTATATATACTGTATATACCTTATATACACAGTATATACACATCGTCCTATTTTTGGCAAGAAAAAAAGACCAACATTTCCCTGTTGGTCTTCCATATATGTATCACTTCTCAAAGCGATCTAGCATTTCATCTCTCATCCCAAAACTAACAACCGCGATTCCTACATACATGAAAATAAGAAATGCTGGATGCACTGCATTGTACCAGCTGCTATCAACAATTAAATATACCGTTAATGCTACAACAAGTACAAATGCCAAAATAAACATATAAAAGTGTCTTGTACTACCCATGATAAACTCCTCTCTTCTCACTTCTCTCTTCTCACTTCACCATTCAACAGTATATTTTATCGAATAATTCGATATGACTCAAGGCTAACTTTCTTTTATGTAATCAAGTTCTACCTTTACAATGTCATCACAAGCTATTGAAATAATTGTTCCTTGTTTATCAATCGCTGTCACTTCTTCGTTATCCATTACCCGATGTGCTACACACTCTAACATTTTTCCATAATCTCGATAACAAAATTCCTTTATATCTTTAATTTGTTTACCGTTTTCTAAATGATACACCATCCTATAACACTTATAGCCCATTCCTTCACCCCAAATTGTTCGTTTTTTCACATATACGTAAAAATGAGTTATTCTCCTCATTACACCTTCTTAATTTCAATAAAATTCTAACAAAAATACACAATTTTATCAAACCTACTTTTTCAACAAAAAAGCTTAAAAAACAACTTTCTTCCACACTGTTACATGAAATACAAAAATTCTTCACATTATTTTCATAATCTCTGCACAATTTCTCCACAAAAAAAGAACCCGCATATAGCGAGTTCTTTTCATTTTACATTTACTCAAACTTGTACAGGAGCTGGCTTTTGATAACGTAAAATCGGTTTACGTGCAGCCATTGTTTCGTCTAGACGTTTAATTACCGTCGTATGTGGTGCTTCTTGTACAACTTCTGGATTTTCTTCTGCTTCTTTTGCGATTTGAATCATCTTATCGATGAAACCGTCTAATGTTTCTTTTGACTCTGTTTCTGTTGGTTCAATCATAATACATTCTTCCACATTTAATGGGAAGTAAATTGTTGGTGGATGGTAACCAAAATCAAGCAGACGTTTTGCGATGTCTAGTGTACGTACACCAAGTTTCTTTTGACGACGACCTGATAATACAAATTCATGCTTACAATGTCTATCAAATGGAAGATCATAGAACGGCGCTAATCTTCTCATCATATAGTTTGCATTTAATACAGCATATTCTGTTACTGCACGTAGTCCATCTGGACCCATAGAACGAATATACGTATAAGCACGAACGTTGATACCAAAGTTTCCATAGAATGGTTTCACGCGTCCAATTGCTTGTGGACGATCGTAGTTAAAGTGATAACCATTTTCTGTTTTCTCTAAAATTGGTTTTGGTAAAAATGGAATTAAATCAGCTTTTACACCTACTGGACCAGAACCTGGGCCACCGCCGCCATGCGGACCTGTAAATGTTTTATGAAGATTTAAATGCACAACGTCAAATCCCATATCTCCAGGACGTGCTTGGCTTAATACCGCATTTAAGTTTGCACCATCATAATACAATTTACCGCCTGCATTATGAACGATTTCTGCCATCTCTAAAATATTCTCTTCAAATAAACCAAGTGTATTTGGATTTGTTAACATAAGTGCTGCTGTTTCTTCGTTCACAACACGTTTTAAATCTTCTAAGTCAACAAGACCGTGTTCATTTGATTTTACTGTAATTGTTTCAAAACCTGCTACTGTTGCAGATGCTGGGTTTGTTCCGTGCGCAGAGTCAGGAACGATAACTTTTGTACGGTTATAATCACCGTTTGCTTCATGATATGCACGGATTAACATTAATCCTGTCCATTCCCCATGCGCACCAGCTGCTGGTTGAAGTGTAACAGTATCCATACCTGTAATTTCGATTAAATGTTCTTGTAAGTCGTACATTAATTCCATTGCACCTTGCACTGTTTTTTCATCTTGAAGCGGATGAATGTGTGCAAAGCCTGAGAAACGAGCCACGTTTTCATTGATTTTTGGATTGTACTTCATCGTACAAGATCCTAATGGATAAAATCCAGAATCAACGCCGTGGTTACGGTTTGAAAGTGCTGTGTAATGGCGCATAATATCAAGTTCAGATACTTCTGGAAGCTCTGCATCTTCAGTACGGATATAATCGCTCTCAAACACATCTTCTAATTTCACTTCTTCTACATCTAATTGGGGTAAGCTATATCCTACGCGTCCTTCTCTACTCATTTCAAAAATAAGTGCTTGATCTTGGTTCTTCATTGGATAGCCCCCATTTCGTTTACAAGTGTGTCAATTTCTTCTTTTGTACGAAGTTCTGTTACTGCTAGAAGCATATGATTTGTTAATTCTTTATAATCACGGCCTAAGTCGTAACCACCGATAATATTCATTTGTACTAATGCATCATTTACTTCTTGTACTGGACGTTTGCAATCTACAACAAATTCATTGAAGAATGGTCCAGCAAATGTTACTATAAATCCTTTTCCCTCAAATTGGCGTTTTGCATATTGCGCTTTAGAAATATTTTGACGTGCCATTTCTTTCACACCTTGTCTTCCAAGTGCTGTCATTGCAACAGACGCTGCTAATGCATTTAACGCTTGGTTTGAACAAATGTTAGATGTCGCTTTGTCACGACGAATATGTTGTTCACGAGCTTGCAATGTTAATACGAAGCCACGTTTGCCGTCTGAATCCACAGTTTGTCCGACAAGACGTCCTGGGATTTTACGCATAAATGCTTTCGTTGTTGCAAAATAACCGCAGTGTGGTCCACCAAACTGTGTTGGGATACCAAATGGTTGTGCATCACCAATTACAATATCAGCACCAAATTTACCTGGTGGTGTTAAAGCGCCTAATGATAATGGGTTTGAAGAAACGATAAATAATGATTTTTGCTGATGAGCAATTTTCTCAATATCAGCTAATCTTTCTACCTGTCCAAAGAAGTTTGGATATTGAACGATTACGCAAGCGACTGTATCATCTACTTCACTTTGTAATACGTCTAAATCTGTTACACCATCTTTATGATCAATTTCAACAACTTCAAGATGTTGACCTTTTGCATATGTTTCAAGTACTGCTCTTGATTCTGGATGAACTGCTTTAGAAACAAGAATTTTCTTTTTGCGCGTATGACCAGCTGCTAACATTGCCGCTTCTGCTAACGCTGTACCTCCGTCATACATAGAGGAGTTTGCTACATCCATTCCAGTTAATTCACAAATCATTGTTTGGAATTCAAAAATCGCTTGTAATTCCCCTTGTGAAATTTCTGGTTGGTATGGCGTATAAGCTGTATAAAATTCTGAACGAGAAATAACATGATCAACAATTACTGGAGCGTGATGATCGTATACACCTGCTCCTAAGAAAGAAGCGTATTCTTTTAAGTTAGCATTTTTACGAGCCATATCAGACAGTTCTTTTAAAAGCTCTGGTTCTGACTTTGCTTGTTTAATCTTTAAATCCCCTTTGAAACGAACACTTTCTGGAATATCAGAAAATAATTCATCGATCGTTTGAACGCCGATCGTTTGTAACATTTCTTTTTTGTCTTCTTCTGTCATTGGAAGATAACGATGCAACATGAAATCTACCCCTCTCCCCGTTACTTTGAACGTTTGTAAAATGGTGTTGGAACGACTACTGCTTTAACGCGTTTATTACGAATCTCAATTTCTATTTCTGTATCAACTGCTGCGTATTTTACATCAACTAATGCTAAACCAATGCTTTTCTTTAACGTTGGAGATTGTGTACCACTTGTAACTTCCCCGATTTTTTCTTCGCCTACATATACAGGATAATGCGTACGAGG
Source organism: Bacillus sp. 05T22 (assembly GCF_056396765.1). Classification (NCBI taxonomy): domain Bacteria; kingdom Bacillati; phylum Bacillota; class Bacilli; order Caryophanales; family Bacillaceae; genus Bacillus; species Bacillus sp. 05T22. The sequence continues at coordinate 40,027 of NZ_JBFTMC010000016.1, read as the reverse complement.
AATACCGCGTTCAATTACTTCGATGCCGACTAATTTACGAGGTGCACCGTTTTCTTTGTATTCTTTTAATGTTTCTTTTCCAAAGAAATCTGCCTCTTTATTTGTTTTTACTGCAAAACCAATTCCAGCTTCAATTGGTGTAATATCTTTTGATAGTTCTTGACCATAAAGTGGAAGTGTCGCTTCAAAACGAAGTGTGTCACGTGCTCCCAAACCACATGGTTTTAAGCCGTCTTCTGCTCCAACTTCAAGAAGTTTCTCCCAAAGTTTTGGAGCATCTTCACTCTTGCAGTAAATTTCAAATCCGTCTTCACCTGTGTAACCTGTACGAGATACAAGTGCAGGAGTTCCATCTACAAGAACATCATTTTTAAATTTAAAGAACTTAATTTCTTTTAAATCTTCTGACACAACTTTTTGTAAAATGCCTTCTGCTTTTGGACCTTGAATTGCAAGTTGTGCAATTTCACTAGAAACATTGACTACTTTCGTATTGCCAATGACATGACTTGCTAACCACTCGTAATCTTTTTCGATATTCGATGCGTTGATTACTAATAAGTAGTCTTCTTCACCACGTTTGTAGATTAATAAATCATCTACTGTACCACCATTTTCGTAACACATTGCTGTATATTGTGCGCCTCCTACCTTTAAGGTAGAAACGTCATTTGTAACAACACGTTGTAAAAATGCCAAACTATCTGTACCTGTTACTTCTACTTCCCCCATGTGAGACACATCAAACAGGCCTGCAGCTGTACGAACAGCTTCATGTTCTTCTTTAATGCTTGAAAATTGAACTGGTAATTCCCAACCACCAAAGTCGATTGTTTTTCCACCATACTTCGCGTATACATCAAATAGCGGTGTACGTTGTAATGTAATCATGTTCTTTCCCCCTTATGCTGTCTATGACAAATCAATAAAAGTTGGCTTCCCGTATCTAAACATTTTTCATTCAGAAAAGATGGGATATACGGAATCTCAATGTATTTTTTTATGAAAGCGTAAATAAAAAAGTACTTTCTTGGATAAAATACGAAAGATTCCACACATTTCACACCATTATCCTAACATTTTTCGATCTATTTCATCAATATTCTAGCATAAAAAATAATTTAGAATTTTTCATCCTTATACTTGCAAAAACAACTTCACCTTAAAATGTTAGAAATCAGGATTTTTGGTGAGGGATGTAACAATAAGCGTTTTAGTTTACAGAAGGTGGGAGAGTTTCAATGAATGTCGATATTTCCGTAGATCGGACATGGCAAAATAATTTCTTAAAACGAATTGATGAAGATGGCCCTTGGACAAATTGGGAACTATATGATTTAGCCTATAAAACAGAAAAATCATTGCTTGTCCCTACATTTGATGGTTTGCAAGCCCCTAAACATTTATCGCATTTCACACCGCTTCCTCATCAATTAGAAGTAGCACAAACTGTTATTGAACAAATGAATGGAAAAGCGATACTAGCAGATGAAGTTGGACTTGGAAAAACCATTGAAGCAGGTCTTATTTTAAAAGAGTACATGGTGCGCGGTCTTGTAAAAAAAGTACTTATACTCGTTCCAGCCTCCCTCGTTTCACAGTGGGCATATGAACTGAACACAAAGTTTTTTATTTCTGCTGTTGCCCAAAGAAAAAGCTACTCGTGGGAACAAGCTGACGTTATCGTTTCATCCATTGATACAGCGAAGCGTTCACCGCATCGTGACATCGTTTTAAACTTGGAATACGATCTCATCATTATTGATGAGGCACACAAACTTAAAAATAATAAAACAAAAAACTATGAATTTGCACAACGTCTTAAAAAGAAGTTTTGTTTATTACTAACCGCAACACCTGTCCAAAACAAAATTGATGAAATCTTTAATCTCGTTTCCTTATTAAAACCAGGACATCTAGGCAATCAATCTAACTTCGAAGAATATTATGCATCGAAAAATCGCTCAGCAGAGTCAGATGAAGATTTAAAAGCACTCATTAATAAAGTGATGGTAAGAAATCGGCGAAATGGTACAGGTATCGAATGGCCGAAAAGGCACGTTCGGACAATATTTGTTGATTTTAATGAGGAAGAGCAGGCTCTATACAATGCGATTGAAAATTGGAAAGGACAAGACGCTTTTACCTCTGCCTTTTCATCATTAACTTTGAAACGAGAAGTATGTAGCAGCCGTGAAGCAGTTTATTATTCACTCAAAAAGCATGTAGAAAAAAGACAAAAAGAAAATGAGAATTATATACCAGACCCATATATCGATGTTTTAATGGATAAAATCAATCATATTCCTTTTAATACAAAAGCAAACCAAGCACTGGAGCTTATAAAAGAAATTGATGATAAAGTCGTCATCTTTACAGAATATAGAGCCACACAAATGTATTTACAATGGTTTTTAAAACAGCACGGTATTTCATCAGTCCCTTTTCGTGGTGGGTTTAAACGAGGGAAAAAAGATTGGATGAAAGAGCTCTTCCAAAATCATGCGCAAGTGTTAATTGCAACCGAAGCTGGCGGTGAAGGGATTAACTTACAATTTTGTAGCCATATGATTAACTATGATTTACCTTGGAATCCAATGCGGCTTGAACAGCGAATTGGACGTATCCATAGGCTTGGCCAAAAAAATGATGTTCATATTTATAACTTAGCAACGAAACATACAGTTGAAGAACATATTTTGAAACTTCTATATGAAAAAATCAATTTATTTGAGCGAGTCATCGGTGAACTTGATGAGATTTTAACAAGAATTAATATGAAAAATATCGATGCACATATTCAAGAGATTTTCGCAGGATCAAAGAGCGAAGGAGAGATTCGAATTAAGATGGAAAATTTAACATCTATCATCGACTTTGCGAAGAGAAACGAAGCTGAGGTGCAAGGCTATGCAGCAACATGAAATTCATAATTACTTATGGAATTTTTTCCAAGCAAATGACTGTGAAATTTTGGGGCGTTCCCCGCATCTACTAGATGTACAATTAACAATTGAAATGGATAAACTATTGATGAATCGCCCTTTTTACTGGCACTACCTTGAGAAAACGGGTGGCATCCCAAATCCGATGCGACTTACTCTCATTACGGATCCAGAGAATGATGAAGAAGAAGGTGAGCCTATTCACTATGGCTCTCCTCGTCTGCATCAAATCTTCCAAACAACAAAAGAACTGGGATCCTACATACGTTTATTCGAAGAAGTAAATTCAAGTGGTACAACTCATATACCACTTCATCCATGGCTTGGCGTCAATGTAAAAGTATGTTATCAATGTGATCGAAAGAAAGATATGCTTCATTCCATCGGGATTCATCTTATTTCTGGAACAATGATTACAAATTTTCATGAAACACTAGCAAAAATTCGACTCACGCCAAAAATACCAGATTTTAGTTTTACACTTACTCCCATTATTAAGCCGCAAAGTGGATTACAGCGGATAGAAGATGCATTAAAAAATCTCATTGCAGCTGATGATCATACATGGGCTGAAGAAGCACGTGTACGCTGGAATCATGATTTAGCGCTTCTAAATCGATTTTACGAAGAAAGTGAGGAACTCCCCGAAAGCTACGAAATAGAAAAACAAGCATTACAAGAGCAATATGAACCGCGTATTACAATGCAAATTATAAATGGTGGGCTCTTTTATGTAACCGCTAATCATTTTTTTTCATAAGAAAAGCCCCTTCATATGAGAAGGAGCTTTTCTTATATTTTTCCATTATACTTTCGACCATCGTTATGTTCTTGTTGTTTCTTTTCTGTCATTCGCTTTTGATATTCTCTATCTTTTGCACTCACATGGTTTGCATCTGTTGGAAGATTTTTCTTCGAACGCCCTACACCATTACTCATCTTTTTCACTCCTTGCTCTTTTAAATTCCCCCTTATTTTCAGCTATAGAAGCATTCCTTATTCAATAAAATAAGAGAAGCTTTTCGCTCCTCTTATTCCTTCACATATTTCTGAAACATATCGTGTAAGCCTTGATTTACGAGATGAGAGATCTGTTCGTCAGATTTATGTGGATAACGATCACGCAACCTGATAGATGCTTTCACCATTAAATTTTCTAATACAGAACGGCCGCCTTCCCCATAAATAATTTCAGCATATTCTACAAGCCTTCCGTCCTCTAATGTTGCTGGATTATGATTGAAGAAAAATTTACTCATTGTCTCCACCTCTCTCTTTGATAACGTTTACATTTATATAGATTATTTATGTTATTTATTTCACAATATTGTATGCATGTATAGATGATTAGTTTCATTATAAAACAACATGACGATAGGAATAATGTATTTTTTCGTCAATTTTGTGAACAAATTCTTAAAAATGAAAGCGTTTTAATTATTATATAATAAAAAAGATTACCATGCTAGAGGCAATCTTTTTTATTTCTACTAAACTATAACTTACGCTTCGTTTGCTTCGTTTAGTACACGCTCAAGACGTTTGCGAAGCATTGGCATACCGCTGCCGCCTGCTTGGAAATGACGAAGTTTTCCTTCTTTATCAAATACGTAGTAAGCAGGAACATATTTATTTTCAAATGCATCTGTAATCGCATGTTTACTATCAACTAAAATTGGTTGAATGATATCGTGGCTTTCTGCCATTTTTTCAATTACTGCTAAGTCTAAATCTTCTTCTGAGCGAGGCATATGAACTGCTACAACGTTTAAGTGATCATCATACTCATCACGTAATTCATTTACTTCTGGCATCGCTTCTTTACATAAGTAACAGCTTACAGACCAAAAGTGAATTAATGTCGGCTTATCTCCAATTAAATCTTCACGCGTTACTGCGTCGTTTAAAATTTCTGTTGCACCTTCTAATGATGGCATTTGTTCACGTAATTTCATTTTATCTATTCCTCCTACGACTTATAAATTATAAAGTTTCTTGTCCTGGTTTCCAATTTGCTGGGCAAAGGCCACCTGTTTGCAATGCTTGTAATACACGTAATACTTCGTCTACTTCACGTCCAATATTGTTATGGTGTACAACTTGGTACATTAATTCGCCTTCTGGACTAATGATGAATAATCCACGTAGTGCGATTCCTTCATCTTCTAATAACACGCCGTATTCGCTTGATACAACATGGTTTGTATCAGCTGCTAATGGGTAACGTAAGTCGCCTAAACCATTCTTTGTACGATCTGTGTTAATCCATGCTAAATGTGTGTGTACTGTATCTGTAGAAACACCGATTACTTCCGCATCTAAATCTTCGAACTCATCGTAGCGATCAGATAGTGCAATGATTTCTGTTGGACAAACGAAAGTGAAGTCCATTGGATAGAAATATAATACTGTCCATTTATCATTTTTCATGTTTTCTTCTAAACTAACATTTTTAAATTCTTTATTTGGCATTACTGCACTCATTTCGAAACGTGGTGCTTGTTTCCCTACTAAACGTTTTGTCATATCTATATTCATCCTCCCGAAGCTAATTGAGATTAATTTCTAATTTGTAATGATTATAATTTTTATTATATACAAGTTATCAAATTAAAGTCAACACTAAATTAAAATAATTTTAATTTGATTGCAATTATCAATTAATCTTGTACAATATTCAGAAATTGTATTGTAAAATATATCTATAACTAAGGAGGCACAAAATGAATCAAAATAAGAAAGCTATATTCGATATTGTATTTTATCTCGTCTTCCCTTTTCTCATTTGGAAATTTGCAAAAACACATATTGATCCTTATTATGCAATGCTTATTTCCTCAGTACCGGGAATTCTTTATACACTGTACTGCTTTAAGAAAGAAAAGCAGTTCAACGTTACAGGGTTCTTTATTCTTATTACCCTTATTGCTAACACGACAGTAGACTTACTATCTGGTTCTGCTGAGAGAATGCTATGGAATGACGCATATTATCATATCGTACTCGGATGCATTGTCATCTGTACAATCTTTATTAAAAAACCACTCATGTTATATTTCGCAGCTGATATCGCAGCCTTGCAAGGACATGACCGAGATAAGAGCCGCGCTCTTTACCGTGACAAACGCATATATCCAGCCTTGCAATATTTAACACTATTTTTTGGTCTCCAATTCATTTTAAAAAGCTTTTTAAAAATCTATTTCATTTCTGTTTTTGGTGTAGAAGGATATGGTGAAATGAGAGCAATCATGACCGCTGTTGGCTGGGGAATTTCCATATGTATTGGGATAGGATTTGTATGGGTTAATAATAAAATACACTCAGTAACTGAACAGAAAGAATCTACACAATAAGTTAAAAACTATCACAAGAAATAATAAAAATCCCCCTGTACAATATGTGTACAGGGGGATTTTTATAGGTTTATCTGTCGAATCGATGACAAGTATACACTCATCGCAAAAATTGTACTATACCGCCTAGCATCATTACTAGCGGTAAATCATTCCAATTTTTATTAACTTGATTTTTTTCGTTTCTTCTTAACGTTTTGATAGAACAAAGCAGCGCTAAGCGGCATCATACCGAACCATCTATTTAAAAACGGCGCTTTTTCAGCACGGCGCTGCTCTTTCTTTTGCTTTCGATCCTCTTTTGGAGCATCCATATACGATACAAATTGTTGCGTCATAAAACGCACATAATCATTAGTAGACATATCATCACCTCTACTTGATTAGTATGTCCACTTTTTTACGCATTAATCTTACGCAGTAGCTCCCCCATAATCTCTTCCACACTTTTATTTGTCGTATCAATATATATATCCGCTTCTTCATAATATGCCCGGCGGTTCTCAAACTTCTCCACAAACGCCTCAATATTTTCTTTTTGAAATAATGGACGTGTCGTATCTTCACGAAGGCGCTCTGCAATAACATATGGATCACAATATAAATACACGACGGTTCCATTCTCTTTCATCCACTGACGATTCTCTGCGCGTTCCACGATGCCACCACCCGTTGTAATAATTACATTACTCGTTAATAACGAACGCAGCATTTCACTTTCATATTGACGAAATGCATTTTCCCCTTCTTCTGCAAAAATATCGCGAATTTCCTTCCTTTGCTTCTCTTCAATTTTTTGATCTGTATCTACAACTGGAATATGGAGTTGCTCACTTAGCATCCTCCCAATTGTTGTTTTTCCGGCTCCCATAAAGCCTGTTATGTAAATGGATTTCATTTTGTTACCTCTTTTCTGTCTGTTTAATTATTTGTATTATAACGAAAGATAAGCTAACGTGGTTTATTTTATATACTACTTGCACAAATTAATAAAAAACGTTTTGTTCTTAATTTGTTATCAAGAACAAAACGTAATGGTAATGTAACTTCTCCCTCATCTCTCTTCCACCCAATTCATAACTCTTTTATTTATTTTATCGTACTGAAAGTTCACTTTATAAGAGCGATTTTGTTTCGTCATACACTGCAATGCGACAAATATAATTTCATTTTCAAATACGTAATTCCCGCTCGCTTCACCATTTTCGTATCGAAACGAAAATACAGCATTTTGTTCTTTTTCCTGCAAATCATCCTTTATAGAGGAGACTGCTTGATCAGCAATCTCTTCTAACAAAAATTCTTGCTGCGCCTCCTTATAAAATCTTTGATCAGATTTCAACATATTTATTTCATATATAAAGAATGAGAATAGTAAGAAGAGAAGAATTAACGTTCCTGGCATCGCAAAACCATCTTGTTTTCTCATGTCTTCAGCTCAATGGGTGTGTAGCGCGTTGCTACACCGTGATACATTTTACCGCTTATATCTTGCACATGTATAATTAACATATGAGGTGTTAAGTCATAAGAAACCGAATTTACCTTTTGTAATATAATTTCCATTCCTAACGTATTTACTTTTCTCACGATATTATTTCCTAACATTTCATATGTTACATTCGCACCGTTACTCATTTGAAAAAGTATTAGAGCTTCTTTATTCTCTAACTCGACACCTTTCCCGGCTTTACTCTCTCGAAACTCTAATTGTACTTGTTCCAGGAACACATTCCATTCCCAACTGTTTATTTGCTTTGAATATGGTTTCTCGATAAATAAACTATGGAGGCGCGGCACAAGAAGAAAGAAAATAGATAAAAACAATAAACATAACATCATTTCTAATAACGTAAATCCTGCTTCTACCTCTTTACTTTTTGACATGACGACATTGTTCCATCCTTCTTTGTTTGGTATCTTTCCAAATTGTACAAACTTCTTCTCCCCGCCAATGTATCCAGTACACAACGCCATCTATCACCTCCTCTTTTTGCTGCTTTAGCTGATTTTGATACATATATAGTGCTGCTTCCCTCTTCAACAATGAATGTGCTTTATACCGAAATTGAATATTTTTTCTTTCTTGCATGATTAGGAGTGTTTGCGGAAGTAATAGCGACACAGCCATCATTAATAAACTTAACGATACAAGCATTTCCAGCATAACCGACCCTTTTTGACACTTCACGATACGTAAATCTTCCTCTCCCAAGTTGAAATACAATTTCATAGGTGCGCGAGCGATAAGAAAGTAGAATTGTACCAGCTTTGTTTATATTTCCATTTGCATTATAGGTCATTGGATTTGGAAAAGTATTCAAATCAATTTTTATATCTCGTTCATATTCCCGGATAAAAAGGGAACGCTCATCCCCAGACTTCCAAATACTGTACATATGTTTCTCAGGACTCCATCGCAACATATGAAGATTCCGGCGGTTTATAGCTAACTGCTGCATATACAAAATATCTTGTGAAAATTGCTTCAAAAACTGCTCTACCTTTTGCTTTTCATATAACGGAGCAACATTAAAGTAAGTGACGACGCTTAATATAGAAATGATGAATAAGACAAGAAGCATCTCTAAAAATGTAAATCCTTTTTGTTTCACGATTTACCAACAGATACTGTGCCGTCCTCACTTGAAATACTAATCGGTTCCCCTTTTGGACACGTTGTAGAAGTAATGTACTTTTCTTTCACTAATTCATCTACTGTTGGTATCTTATTCTTTTCTAATTGATAAGCTTGCACTTGCGCTTCGACAGATTTCACGTATGCATCGCAACCTTTTCCTTGTACGGAAGAGCGCTGTTTAATTACATTTGGAATAATTAATAAAAGTAATACCGAAATAACGACCATCACTAATAACATTTCTAAAAGAGTAAATCCTTTTTCATTTTTCATTTAAACTACCTCCTAAATAGAATTCATCATTTGAAACATCGGCATAATCATCGCTAAATACATAAGAACAACAATTATGCCAATACATGTAAACAAAAGTGGTTGAATAATGACTAAAATACGTTGAACCTTTCCTTCCATTTTTTCAATCGTTAATTCGCTATAGTCTCCTAATTCTGTCGCTAAGTTTCCGTTTGCTTGTCCATGCGCAATCACGTAAGACAGTTCCCTCTCGTAATAACCGCTCTTCATAATAATAGAATCCAACTGTTCTCCCGCGATTAATAATTCTTCAATTCGAGTGGCTTCACATTGAAAAAACGGGTGATGTTTTTGTTCAACCATTAACGTTAAGGCTTCTAGTACCGATAGTCCTCCTTGTAATAAGCCGCTTAATTGAACAGAGAAATAATGAGAATTTGTTAAAATAAGAAATGTTTTTATAAGAGGAATACGAATCATAATATTCATTCTTTGAACTGGGGGAAGTTTTTGTATATAAAATACATATATACATGTTCCTAAAACGAGGCAGAGAAAAAATCCTCCAATCATGTACGGGAGCATTCGAATAAGGAGCATAATATGATCGGTAAATGAAACAGAAGAAGCCCGCAAGGAACTATATAATGTTTCAAATTGTGGAAGCAAAACGAAATTGAATACAGCAAGTATCCCTAATAGAAAAAAAGATAAAAATATCGGGTAACGAAGCACTTTCATCATATCTTTTTGATGTTTATCTTTTCTATGCAGTAGTACACTTCCTTGTTGCAACGCAAAAGAAATATCCCCATGCCGCTGTGCATAGAATAAATAACTTAATATGTCTGGATGAAACATAAGTTGGTGAAAAGCATCATGAATGCTTTGACCATTTTTTAATTCTTCTGCAATATGTTGCAATTGAATTTGTTTTTGAGAAGATAACTGAAACTGCAGAAACTCTAATGCTTGCAAAAGTGAATAGCCCTTTTCTAACAATTCCCCAAGTCTTCTTAATAACAAGACTTGTTCATGTAATCGCCACCCTTTTCGTTCAAACATAAACATCCTCTTCTAAAAAGCCTAAGGCATATCCTTTTCTTATACATGATTGCAACGTTTCATAATGATAGGTTACACGCTCTCCATTCGCTTCACGAATAGCTTTTTTCAATTCATGGCCATATAACAACTCATAAACGCTTGCTTGCCGCACTTGCCTCATTGCTTTACATAACGGCGAACATTTCCCTTTGCAAAATGGACACTTCAATTCAACAAGACGCTGTGCTGCCACAGCAAGCAATGATTGCTCAATTTCTTGCCGCGTAATCCCATAGTCCATCAAACGTAACACAGCTCCTTTTGCATCGTTTGTATGCAGTGTTGTCATTACTAAATGGCCTGTTAAACTCGCACGCACAGCTACTTTTGCTGTTTCTTCATCACGAATTTCACCAACTAAAATAATATCAGGATCATGGCGCAAAATCGCTTTTAAACCAGTTGTATACGTGATACCTGCTTTTTCATTAATCTGAATTTGTAACAAGCCATCCTTTCTCTTTTCGATCGGATCCTCAAGTGTAACAATACGACGTGTTTGTCCCTTTTTGGCTACCTCTAACAAAGCATACATTGTCGTTGTTTTCCCAGATCCTGTCGGCCCAGTAAACACGAGTAATCCATGAGAATGATGTACAAAAGAGAGAAGTGTTTTTGCCGAGCTTGGAAATAAAGAGAGATGGGAAAGTGGTTGAACCGACGCTTGCAAGTGTAAACGAATGACGAGACTTTCTAAATACACAGTTGGTAGTGTAGAAAGACGCAAGTGCACTTCTTGCCCATCAATTTGTAAATACAATGATCCATTTTGTGGCTTACGTCTCTCCCCTATATCCATAGATGCTAAAAATTTAAAATGCGAAACAAGTCTTTCTCCAAATTCTTTTCCAATACAATGCTTCGTTACTAAATCTTTTCCAATGCGCAATTGTATGACTGCATCTGCTTGTCGCGGCACGATATGTAAATCGGATGCCTGTAATGCACATGCTTCCTTCATAATTGTATTGGCAAAATGTTCAACACCATTCATAATGATCTCCTCCTCACTATGTATATATCATGCGGAAATATAAAAGAAAAATAGCGACTTTCGTATTTTCAACAGAGAAAAAGGGGAAAATATGTTTGTGAAATTATGAACAATTTCTGAATTATTGCCTAAAATTAACTATAAGCAACTTTATCTGTATTATAATGTTATTATCTTGGATAAAGTGATAAAGGTGGAGATCCTCATGGAACAAGCTTTAAAAATTACAGGTGTACTATCTGATCCAACTCGTTATTATATTTATAAATATATTTCTCAAAAACATAGTCACGTAACTGTACAAGAAATCGCAGATGAATTTAATATCCATCCAAACGTAGCACGTCTACATTTATCAAAATTAGAAGATGTCAATATGTTGCGATCTGAAACAAAGAAAACGGGAAAAGGTGGCAGACCAAGCAGATTCTATGTATTATCTGAAGACTTAATTCAGCTGCAATTCCCATTTCGCGATTATCAATTATTAGCGAAAATCGCTTTCAATTCATTACTTAGCCTTGGCGTGGCCGGTGAAAAGGTACTATACGAAACAGGCAAACAATTTGGTAAAGAATTAATGGAACAACATATGCAGCGTTTAAATGTCAATGAAGATTCATTAACATTAGAACATAAAGTACAAATTGCAAAAGAAGCATTATCAACTGCTGGCCTATCCCCTTCATTTGAATTAAGCACAGATGGTACACAAATTTTCTATGACGTGTACAATTGCCCATTCAAAGAAGTTGCTGTCCATCATCCTGAAGAAGTTTGCCATATGCATAGCGATATGATGAAGGGGATTTTTGGAATCCTATTCCCGAGCATGGAATTAACACGACATGATACTTTATTAGACGGATGTAAATCTTGTAACTACAAAGTTCAGCTATAACTTGTTTTCATATGAAATTGTGTCAAAAAGAAGTCAATTTGATTTGGCTTCTTTTCTTTTTTCGCAAATATTTACAATAGTAAGAAAAATAAACTATAATGAAGAGAGGTTTACTTTTTTAGAAAAGGAGGGAGATTGCATGGAGCGCATGTTTCGCGTTCTCGGCTTTTGGACTGGAATTTTCTCGGTTATGTTTTACTTAGGGGATATGCACGCAACTGCACTATTATTTTTAGGACAAACAGGATTCTTCGTACTTTTAAGCTATTTAAAATTAACAGAGCGTATGTATATATACGTATTCGGGGCATATTTAACTGTTTTCTTCATTGGGTTTACATACTATACAACATTTCTACTTGTCCCTGGCGCTGGGCATTAAAAAGATGGCAAATTGCCATCTTTTTTTATTTTCTCTAATTACCTAGTTGACTTATAGGTTTTATTGAAATATATTCTATATAACAGATTGGAATTAGGGGGAATCATCATGCATACACTGCTAGTCGGTATTAACATAGCGGTCATGCTCGTATTAGTTGGCATATTGTATTATATGCAGCGCAAGCATGTATCATTTAATAAACGCGTATTTACTGCTTTAGGGATCGGAATTGTATTTGGCCTTATCTTACAATTTATCTATGAACCTACTTCTAAAATCATCGTGGATTCGAATAACTGGTTTAGCTTAATTGGTAGTGGTTACGTGAAATTACTACAAATGATCGTTATGCCACTTATTCTAGTTTCTATTATCTCAGCATTTACAAAGTTAAAATTAACAAGTAATCTTGGTAAAATTAGCGGACTTATTATTGGAATTTTAATTCTTACAACTGGAATCGCTGCAGCTGTTGGTATCGCAGCAAGCGCAGGGTTTGACGTTCAAGCAACTGGCTTACAACAAGGTGATGCAGAAACGGCTCGCTTAAAATTAGTGGAAGAAAAATTCAGTTCAATTGAACAAACACCCGTTCCACAAAAATTATTGGAATTATTACCTACAAATCCATTTCTTGATTTAACTGGTGCACGTCCAACTTCGACAATTTCTGTTGTAATCTTTGCAGCGTTCATCGGAATCGCCTTTATCGGTGTGAAAAGAAAATATCCAGAACAAGCAGAGTTATTTAAGAAAATGCTTGATGCTGTCTATGCAATTGTAATGCGTATGGTAACATTAATTTTACGCCTTACTCCATATGGCGTATTAGCTCTTATGACAAAAACAGTCGCTGGTAGTGATGTAAGTGCCATTTTAAAACTCGGTAACTTTGTTTTAGCATCTTACGTAGCACTTATCGTTATGTTTGTTATTCACTTATTATTAATTGCTCTTTCTGGTTTAAATCCAATTCAATATTTGAAAAAGGTATTCCCAGTATTAACATTCGCCTTCACTTCTCGTTCTAGTGCAGGTACAATGCCACTAAATATTGAAGCACAAAAAGAAAAACTTGGTGTTTCAGAAGGAATTGCAAACTTTGCTGCTTCCTTCGGGGTATCTATCGGTCAAAATGGTTGCGCAGGTATTTATCCAGCTATGCTGGCGATGATGGTCGCTCCAACTGTAGGAATTGATCCATTACAACCACAATTTATTTTAACTTTAATCGCAGTTGTCGCTATTAGCTCATTCGGTGTTGCTGGTGTAGGCGGCGGAGCAACATTCGCAGCATTAATCGTACTTTCAACAATGAACTTACCAATCGGGATTGTTGCTCTTCTTATCTCTGTTGAGCCATTAATCGATATGGGTCGTACAGCTCTTAACGTAAGCGGATCAATGACAGCAGGTCTTATTTCTAGTAAATGGCTTGGTGAATTAGATCATGAGACGTATAATCAAGAGGATGTAAAAAGTAAGGAAGTTGCTTCGTAAGAAGGAAGAATTCTCATAAAAAGGAATGCTAATTGATATAGCATTCCTTTTTTTATTCCCTATACCTGTTTTAAAAAATTTAATACTATTTTAGGAACATCCCCATTTATTTGAATTCCTTGAACAGAACCTTTATCTACATCTTTTGCGATTATAATGTTATTTTTATCATCTACCCAGACTAACAAACTTCCCTTAGAATCATCCTTAAAAATAACTTCCATATTAGCATGTACAGCATCCCTTGCTTTTTTATCTAAAGATATTTTTTTAGATGTACCAGCTTTGATTGCTGTAACAATTTGATTTACTAGATCTTCATTATCCGTTCCTGCTTTAGAAATATCATCTTCGTTTATATTTATTAATGTGATTTCTTTTATTTCTTTTTTCTCAAATACCATTAATGTTTCTTTTATCTCCTTTTGTTTAGCTGATGAAGAAGATTTTGAAGAACTTGTGATATTAGAACATCCAATTAAGTTCAAAAACACTATAACTAAAATAAACAAATACATATTTTTTCTAATTTCCTTCACCCCTTTATGAAACATAATATTTAACACCACCACTCTATCATCATTACTTCACATAACTAATCTGTTTCTTTTGCTCCCGAAGATCCAATTCTGGAATTTGTTTCTCTGCCAAAATTAATGTTTCTTTGATTAATAATTCCAATTCCTTTACGCTGTTTTCTGGATTTCCCATCAGGATATTCGTCATTTTCTCATAAAGATTTTCAGGTTTTATTATCATTCGTTCGATATTAAAAGCCATCCATTTAAATGCAGGGTGATTCACATACATTTTATTAAGGCCGAACAAAACACCGAATACATTCTTCTGTACTTCACAAATCACATCATATAGCATCAGCCAATCTTTTCGCCTTAAAAGTGCTTCGCGGTTATTCCAACGATTACTTAGCAACAGATTCTCTTCAATCATCTGTTTGGAAAGTTCTAAAGGATATTCTGCAATTCTATCTTTTAGCTTTCTAATTATTTCTTCTCCATGCAAGCTCACACCATCCTGAACGGAAGCCACAATACATTGTTTCTCATAGTCCGTTTCGTACTTATCGACTACATCTGAAATAAACTTTTTAACCGTTACAGTTAAAAAGTTACTTATTTCTAACTTAACTCCATCTCCCGTTAAATAGGATTCAGACCACTCTTCCTCTTCATACGGATGATATGACAAAATGGTCCCACCAATATTTTTAATAGGACCTCCGCGATCTTCATCTTCTGGCGGTGCTGACCATAAAATATGTAACTCTATATCTGAATTTTCATCTTGCCAGTTTCTTGATACGGATCCTGCCAAAAGAATTGTTTCTACTTTTGGATTTTGTTTATAGATTTCTGCCATGTCTATTGCTTTTTGCATTAAGTTCATTTGATTTCCCCCACGGTTGATTACCCATTTGAACATTTTATTGTAGCGTTATTACACTGTTTCTATTTATAGCTTAATGGAAATTTATTACTACATCAAGTAATTTTCTTTTATTTCTGAATATTACAGATAAAAACTTTCTTCGTTACCAAGTGTATAAACAGAAAAAGGATATATGCTCCTATATTGAGCATAATATCCCCATCATCATTATCTATTGATATAACCTTTTCAAGCACATAGTAAAAATAAAAGTTCCTCTTCACAGCCCGTCCCTTT
The DNA here is from genome assembly GCF_056396765.1 of Bacillus sp. 05T22. NCBI lineage: Bacteria > Bacillati > Bacillota > Bacilli > Caryophanales > Bacillaceae > Bacillus > Bacillus sp. 05T22. Next base: position 24,257 of record NZ_JBFTMC010000016.1, on the reverse strand, counting down.
TACAAATAGCCATTGTGTTCGCACCATTCATGAAATTGCCGCACATCTACCCCTACTAAAACAATATCTTTTAACTCTACATCGATGTTTTGGTCGTCAATTACAATGATAAAATTTGGTTCTGCTTGCTGTTCCTTCTGTTTTACAATTCCAATCCGATTCCGGTACGGCCCATCTTTTACATATGCTTTTTGCCCTGTAATATCAAAATCCAAGATTCTCACCTCTTTTACTACGCTCAACTTGAAAATACGTTTCCTTTTATTACACCTATTTCTGTATATATATGATGAAACAGTAAAAGAGTCCTTCCTTTATTACAATTATTTTTTCTTTGTTTCATTTTTATAAATTATACGTGAAAATTAGGAAAAACTGCACTTGGAAACGCTTTCTTAAATTTATTTCATGTTATAATGGAAAAGCAGAACTGCGTAAAGAGGGAGAAAAATGGATATAACAATTATTACAAAAGTAATCGAAGCATTAAAATCATATGGATTTCAAGATGTAACATACTGTGAGGAAACAAAACAATTCTTATTTCATAACCAAACCGATATTATGAGCGGCTATGCAGAAATAACATACAGCAGCCAATTTGAAAAGTTTAACGTGCAAATTCATCCGATTGAAACCCATCATCAAGCAGAGTTACAAGAAGTTGAAAAACACATTCAATCTTGTATACGAAAAGTCGAGTATTTAAATGCACTTCTTACAGGACAAAAAAAATTAACTGACAAAATTATTATTATGTAAAAAAGAACGTGATTATCTCACGTTCTTTTTCATTTTCATTATTGTATATTCATCTTCTCTTTCAATTGTAAACTCGTCACAATCTCTAATGCATCCATTGCTTCTCCAATTGTCATATCAAAAATTGTCTTATCCTCTATGTATGGAAACTGTCTAAAACGTTTTTCGAGCATTTTCACTGCATCTGATGTAAACGCTGCACTATCTATACCAAATTCTGTTTCAAGAAGAACGATCCAATCTAAGATATGAAATCCTAAACCATTTACAAATGAAATAAGTTTTTCTTCAGGTTGTGAAGATAGAAATACATAACGTTCCATTTCACTAAAGAGTTCTTCACCTAAAATTTCTGCGAGTTCTTCATCATGTTCACGATTTACAATTTCATCATATCCATAATCGTCTGCAAGTTCTTCTACTTCTTCCCCGTCTGCACAAAGTAGCTGACTACGCAGTGCACCTTTTTTGAATTCACTTTTTTGTATAACTTCTAAGAAGCTTGTTTCCCATCCTTGTTCTAAGTTCATATTTATAACTCCTTTATGCTTTCTTTATTTTTAAATATATATTTTGATTGCATAACCTTACATGTTCAGATAAACGAGACGCTTTATATATTTTACCATTCATATAGACATGTGGATCAATTAAGCGTTCCTTCCCACCCGAGTAACAAATATCATACTCTTGATTATTCTCTTCTACTATTACATTTGGATGTAAAGTAGCCAATACACTCGTTATCTCTTCATCACGACAACATTTCAATTTTTGAAGCACTGCCTCATCATCGCACAAGAAATCTTCAGTATGTATCACATGCTTTTCTAACGCTAGTTGCAAAACTTTTGTTAATACATGATAACTATATGAGCCTAATGGATGTAGAAAGAAATCAATTGTTTCTTTGTAATAGACTGTTGTAAACCACTCTGCCGCCTCTAGCGTACTAAGACAGATTTGTTTTTCATGGACAATTAATTGATTTAAAAATGTAAGAACTTCTTGTTTTGAAATCATTCCATATGTATATAAATCGCGAATTGTATAATCTATACGATCTGCGCATAGAGCTGGTAGTGGTTGTTCCAACAGCATCCATTATTCCCAGTTTTGAAGCATTTTAGAATCATACCCATATTTATAAAAACTAAAGGGAAACTCCTTTTTTATCGTTAATAATAATAATAATAATAATAGAGAAGGATTTCGCCAAAAGGAATCCCCACCTTCAAAACTTATTTTGCGTTTAAGTGGTGGGGCGCCTCATGCTCTTCTCTTATTTTTTGCTTTTTATCACTTTCATCGGCTAACATTTCTAACTCAGCTGTTATTTCCGATTTTTCTAAGTTTCGTTCTTGTGAAAATTTTCTTGAAATGTAAATAATAACACTACCAACGTATAGCACAAAACATATAATCAGAGCAGTATTTTCATAAAGACTCAGCTCCAACACAGTCACTCCTAATCCATTCGTATTTTCACGCTTAAAGAACTGGAATTCCCCTATTAAATCTCTGTTATTGTAACATAAATAAAGTAATTCTTCGAACCTTTCATTCTACTAAAAAAGACATGATTTTTTAGAAATCATGCCTCCGTAATATATTTCATAATGGTCTGTGCTGCTTCTTTTCCACTATACTTTTTTAATTCTTTTTTATACTTCTCACAATTATGATTTAACTCTTCTATATGCTTCATAAGGGATGTCACTGTTACAGTTTCTTCATATAAAACCGCTGCATACCCTTGTCTTTCAAACGATTGTGCATTTAAAATTTGATCTCCGCGGCTTGAAGCTTTCGGTAATGGAATTAAAAGCATCGGTTTTTGCAATGTTAAAAATTCAAAAATCGCATTCGATCCAGCTCGTGAGATGACAAAATCAGTTGCCCCTAACACATCTGGCAATTCTCCGTGCACATATTCAAATTGCCTATACCCTTCTATACCTTGTAACGTCTCATCTAGATTTCCTTTTCCGCATAGGTGAACAACTTGATAATTTTTAAGGAGCTGTGGCAATGCTTCTCGTACTGTTTCATTGATTTTCTTTGCCCCTAGACTTCCTCCCATAACCGTGATAACTGCTTTTCTAGTATGGAACCGAAGAAAGTGTAATCCTTTTTCACGATTTCCACGTAGCACTTCTTCCCTCACAGGCGAACCTGTATAAACCACCTTTTCTGTTGGCAAATGTTGTGCAGCTTCTTCAAACGTAACAAATATTTTTGAAGCAAAACGGAGTGCAATTTTATTCGCTAGCCCTGGTGTCATATCCGATTCATGTAACAAGACTGGAACACGATTTAACCATCCGCCAATTACTACTGGTACAGATACAAAACCACCCTTTGAAAAAATAACATCAGGTTTTAATTTTCTTATTCGTACATAAGCATCCATAACACCCTTCATAACGAGAAAAGGATCTTTTATATTTTTTAAATCAAAATAACGGCGTAACTTTCCGCTCGCTATACCATAGTATGGAATTCCTTCGTTCTCTATAATCGTTTTTTCAATCCCTTGATGAGAACCTATATAAGAAATATCCCAGCCCTTTTTTTGCAAATGTGGAATAATTGCTAAATTAGGTGTCACATGTCCAGCCGAACCACCGCCTGTAAAGACTATTCTTTTCATACCTCTCCCCCTTCTACACTATAGTACACTAAAATATCGTGCTTCAGGGTGAGCAAATACCATTGCCGTTACAGATGCTTCTGGCTCCATCATAAATCCTTCTGTTAGTGAGATTCCAATCTCCTCTGGCTGAATTAAGCGAAATAGTTTTTCTTGATCAGCAAGTTCTGGGCAAGCTGGATAACCAAAAGAAACACGAATTCCCTGATATTTTGTACGGAATCGCTCTTCCATCGTCATCTCCGGTAAATCCGGAATTCCAAAACGATCACGAATCAACATATGTGTTTTTTCAGCGAGTCCCTCTGCTAGCTCTAGCGCTAACGATTGAATCGCATGGCTGCGTAAATAATCCCCTTTCTCTTTCCATTCTTCCGCAATATCACGAACACCTTGTCCCACTGTAACAGATAAAAAGGCGACATAATCCATTTCATCACCGACAGGACGTAAGTAATCCCCTAATGTACGGTACGGAGCTTTCCCTTGTCTTGGGAATGAAAAACGCTCTAGCACACGTGTACGATCTTCTGGATCATAAATAATAATAGTTTGTCCATCACTTTGGGCAGGAAAAAATTGATAAACTGCTTTTGGACGTAGCCAAGATTGTCCTTCTTGTAATAGTTCATCAATTAAATTGTTTAACTCATGCGCTCTCTTATCACCTTCTTTTAATAATTTCTTCACATTTCCTTTTAAACCAAGGTGATGACCAATTAGCATTTGCCTGTTTAAAAATGGTGCAAGATGTGAAACTGGAATATCACGAAGTACAACCCGTTTTGTTGAGTCCGGCACCATAACTTTTGCTTTCGGCAACGGTTCAATGACAGCTGGTATCTCCACTTTTTTCTCCTCTTGTTTCACGATATGAATGTGGCGATTTTTTTTATCCTGCTTCATTTTTTCTCGTTCTTCTTCTTTTTGCAATCGATTGATAAGATCGAGTCCTGTCATCGCATCACTTGCATATAATACAAGTCCATTATAGGAAGGTGAAATACGGTTATCTGTAAACTTTCTTGTCAATGCTGCACCACCTACAACAATGGGAATATCAATATTTGCCGCTTGTAAATCTTCGGCAGTTGCTACCATTTGCTGCGCCGATTTTACTAATAATCCAGAAAGTCCGATAATGTCTGGTTTCTTTTCTTTTACCTCTTGCACAATGCGATCAGAGCGTACATTAATTCCTAAATTGACAATATCATAGCCGTTATTTGATAAAATAATCTCTACAAGGTTTTTGCCAATATCATGTACATCACCTTTTACAGTTGCTAATAATACTTTTCCTTTTTTCGCACTATCGCTAGATTCCATATAAGGCTCCAAATACGCAACAGCAGCTTTCATACTTTCTGCACTTTGCAATACTTCAGCAACGATAAGCTCATTGTTATTAAACAAACGACCCACTTCGTCCATCCCCATCATAAGCGGACCGTTAATAATATCAAGGGGCTTTCTTCCTTCTGTTAGTGCGAGACTTAAATCTTCATGTAAACCCTGCTTCGTTCCTTCTACAATATAATTTGCTAACCTTTCATCAAGTGTTAATGTTTCTTGTATGACTGCTTCTTTTTTCTTAGCAACCCGGTAAAAGTTCGTAAATTCTTCCAGTGTTTCTTTCGTTGTTTCGAATAATAGTGCATCTGCGAGTTCCTTTTCCCCTTCTGGAATGGATGCATAGCGCTCTAGCTTTTCAGTATTCACAATTGCGTAGTCAAGCCCAGCCTTTGTTGCATGATATAAAAAGACCGAGTTTAGCACTTCGCGACCAGCTGGCGGTAAACCAAACGATATATTACTTACTCCTAAAATTGTTAAACATTCTGGCAGTGATTCTTTAATAAGACGAATCCCTTCTATCGTCGCTGCTGCCGAACCAATATATTCTTCATCACCAGTTCCTACCGGGAAAACGAGTGCATCAAAAATAATATCGGATGGACGTATACCATATTTCTTCGTTAATAACTCGTAACTTCTCTTTGCAATTTCTAACTTTCTTTCTGCACTAACTGCCATGCCCGCTTCATCAATCGTTCCTACTACAATTGCCGCACCATATTTATGAAGAAGGGGTGTTACTTTCTCAAAACGCTCTTCTCCATTTTCTAAATTAATAGAGTTAATAACCCCTTTTCCTTGTATATACGTGAGAGCTTTTTCCATAACATTATCATCCGTTGAATCTATCATAATCGGAACTTTTAATACTTTCGTTACTTCTGCCAAAAAGTTCTCCATATCTTCCACTTCATCACGATCTGGATCCGCCATACAAATATCAATAATATGGGCATTTTTCTTCACTTGCGCTCTCGCAATTTCAGCAGCTTCTTCAAAATTCCCTTCAGCTACTAATCGCTTCAATTTTCTTGATCCAATAACATTTGTTCTCTCTCCAACAAATAATGGCCTCATAGAATCATCATATTGCAACGCTTCTAAACCACTAATACCGTGGCCTTCTCGTTCATGATTCTCACGTGGTTTAAGGGACTCAAGTGAAGCTTTTATCGCTCGTATATGATCAGGCGTTGTCCCGCAACAACCACCGATAATATTGATCCACCCTTCTTCAGCAAATTGTTTCACCTTTTCTGCAAGTGAAGTCGGTGACTCATGATAATGTCCATTCTCGTCTGGAAGACCGGCATTTGGATAACAAGAAATATAACACTCTGATAAGTCAGAAAGAGAACGAATGTGTTCGCGCATAAATTCTGGTCCTGTAGCACAGTTTAATCCGACAGATAATGGTTTCATATGCTCAATTGATAAATAAAATGCCTCGATTGTTTGCCCCGCTAACGTTGTTCCCATCGGTTCAATGGTTCCTGAAATCATAAGCGGAACCGTATGATTTGCTTCCGTAAACGCTTCCTGAATCCCTAAATACGCCGCTTTCACGTTACGCATATCTTGGCTGGTCTCTACAAGCAATACGTCAACGCCACCTCGTAATAAGCCCCGAGCTTGTCTCGTATAAGCTTCAATTAGTTCTTCAAATGTTACACCGCCTGTTACACTAATTGCTTTTGTTGTTGGCCCCATCGCACCTGCTACATATACTTCTTTACCACTCTCCTTTACCGCTTGCTTTGCTAAAAACGCCGCTCTTTCATTTAACTCTTCATCTAAATGAGATAGCTCATAATCATGCAATACGATATTCGTAGCACCAAACGTATTTGTTTCGATAATATCCGCACCCGCTTCAATGTAAGCTTTATGGATATCTAAAATAACATCTGGCCTTGTTTTTACTAAGTATTCATTACAACCTTCGTATTCTTCGCCTCCAAAATCTTCTGCAGTTAAATTTGCCTGCTGAATCATCGTTCCCATCGCGCCATCTAATATTAAAATATCATGTTGTAATCTCTCTTCTATCGGTCTCATCAGTTGATTCCCTCTTTCACTTCTTGCTTTTCTTTCACATACTTAACGAGATTTTCTGTAATTTCATATTTCAAAAATGGCGTAATGAGATAAATACCGTTAAAGTATTTCATTGCGGCATTAATTAATTCTTGAGAAATACGAATTCCTTCTTCAATTGCAGACTCCTGCGTTTCATGCCCATCCATTCTCTGTCTTACTTCCTCAGGCAATGTAATGCCTGGCACCTCAAAATGAAGAAAATCAGCATTACGTTTACTTACTAAAGGCATAATTCCAATAAAAATTGGTTTTTCTAAATGTTTTGTCGCCTCGTATATTTCTTCAATTAAGGCTACATCGTAAATTGGCTGTGTTAAGAAATACTCTGCACCAGCTGCAATTTTCCTCTCCATCCGCTTCACCGCTGCTTTTAAATGTCTCACGTGCGGATTAAAAGCTCCTCCAACAGAAAACCTTGTCGCTGAACCAATGGATTTTCCTAAAATAGATCGACCATCATTCATTTCTTTAATCATTTTAATTAATTCAATAGAAGACAAATCATATACAGAAGTCGCTCCAGGAAAATCCCCCACTCGCGCTGGATCACCTGTTAAAGCTAACACTTCTTCCATTCCTAAAGCTGATAAACCAAGTAAATGAGATTGCAAACCAATGACATTATGATCACGGCACGTTAAATGCGTCAGTACTGGAATATCATGCTTCGTTAATAATGCCCCCATTGCCATATTTGAAATGCGCGGGGATGCTAACGAATTATCTGCTAACGTAATGGCATCTGCTCCCGCTCTTTTCAATGCCCTTGCCCCTTCAAAAAAACGCTGCGTATCTAATGTTTTTGGGGGATCTAGTTCAACAACCACCGTTGTTTGCTTCCTCGCTTTTTCTGCAAGGGTAACATGAGTGCTAGCACGTTTTGTTTGGATATGAACTACTTGTTGTCTTTGAACAATTTGTTTTTCTGTAACAGGCGTTACATTCGCAATTACACGCTTCATCCCTTCAATATGTGCTGGCGTTGTACCACAACAGCCCCCTAACAAACGAATACCTTGCTCAATAAATTTCGGTGTCATCTCTTCAAAATAAGCAGGGCTTCCTTCATATACGTAACATCCTTCTACATAGTTTGGAAGGCCTGCATTTGGATAAGCCGACAAATAACCATTTTTAGGAATCGATATCATTTTGAAAGCTTCCGTCATATGAAGCGGTCCTAACTGACAGTTTAAACCGACTATATTTGCACCGTAATCTAAAAGCTGCGTTAATATTCCATTTACATCATTTCCATTTTGCGTTGTGCCTGCTTCATGAAGCGCTAGCTGTGCAATAATTGGAATATCTGTTTGTTTTCGCAATACTTTCACTGCATGTAACAATTCGAACTCATCATAAAATGTTTCTAATAATAATCCGTCAACCTTTTCTTCTAATAATGCTCCCGCTTGCTCAAGTAGCATAAACTCTCGTTCCATATCAGTCGTTGTAACGGCTCCGATATGCTTCATCCCACCGATGGTCCCTAAAATGGCGTTCTTATCTGTTACAGCTGCTTTTGCAAGTTTAACCGCTGCTTTATTAATTTGGGTGACCTGGTTTTCCAAACCATACATGCGCAATTTCGCTTCATTTGCACCATATGTATTTGTTTGAATAATATCTGCCCCAGCAGCTACATATTGTTTATGAATAGATATAATAAGATCTGGATCAGATAAGTTTAATTCTTCAAAACTACTTTGCAAACCATGAGAATGTAATAACGTACCAATTGCGCCATCACCAATAACAATTCCTTTTGATACTAAATCTAGAATTTTCACTTGTCTCCCTCTTTTCTATCAATATAAAAACCCCCTCTTCATCTTGAAGAGGGGGACATCATCAATCCTCCTCTTATCATGCAAAACAAATTGTTTTGCAGGTATTAGCACCGTTTCAAACATTTCGTTTGAAGGTTGCCGGGTTTCACAGGGCCTTTCCCTCCACCGCTCTCAATAAGAGTTTTTCTTTATTATTCATCTATGTTTTAAAAGGAAATACGTGTACCTTTTAACAATCTTTGTTAATTTTCTCATAAATTTAGCATGGGATAGACTAAAAGTCAATTGAATTATCAGAAGAATAAAAATTGTTTAAAATAAAGTTGCAATTCAATTATCTTTTGTTGTAAAGTTAAAAGCATAATAAAATTTCATACAAAATATTCTTATCTAGAGAGGTAGAGGGACTGGCCCTATGACACCTCAGCAACCATTAACATGTTCGTTAATAAGGTGCTAATTCCAGCAAATTGTGAAAAGATTTGACAGATAAGAAGAAGACTATATTCGCATGAAAGCCTTCTTCTTAGAAGGCTTTTTTTATTTTTATAAAGGAGGAATTTCACATGTCAACAATCGAAACAAAACTAGCACAAATCGGAAATCGAAGCGAAACTACAACAGGAACAGTTAATCCCCCTGTTTACTTTTCAACAGCTTATCGTCATGAAGGAATTGGAAAATCAACAGGCTTTGATTATTCACGAACAGGAAATCCAACACGTGGTCTTTTAGAACGCGCAATTGCTGATTTAGAAGAAGGTGAACAAGGCTATGCCTGTAGTTCTGGAATGGCAGCTGTTCTTCTTATTCTTTCCTTATTCCGTTCTGGAGATGAACTTATCGTATCAGAAGATTTATACGGAGGGACCTACCGCTTATTTTCGGAACATGAGGAAAAGTGGAATATTCGATGTAGATACGTAGATACACAATCTATTAAACAAATAGAACAAGCTGTCACTTCTCAAACAAAGGCTATTTTTATCGAAACACCGACCAATCCATTAATGCAAGTCACTGATATTGCAGCTGTCGCAACTGTCGCAAAACGGCACGGCCTACTTCTAATTGTCGATAATACTTTCTACACTCCTTATATACAACAACCATTAACAGAAGGCGCAGATATTGTCCTTCACAGCGCAACAAAGTATTTAGGTGGACATAACGATGTACTAAGCGGCCTTGTCGTTGCAAAAGGTCAGACACTTTGCGAAGCACTTGCCCACTATCATAACGCTTCTGGTGCTGTATTAAGTCCATTTGATTCGTGGTTATTAATTCGTGGTATGAAAACATTGGCTCTTCGTATGAATCAACATGAAGAAAACGCAAAGAAAATCGTTTCTTATTTAAATGAGGAGAATGGTGTAACCGATGTTTTTTATCCAGGAAGGGGCGGCATGATTTCGTTTCGTCTTCGCGATGAAAAATGGGTAAATCCTTTCTTACAATCTTTATCGTTAATTACATTTGCAGAAAGTCTTGGCGGGGTTGAAAGTTTAATGACATATCCAGCAACACAAACACATGCAGATATCCCGGAAGCAGTGCGTACAGCACGCGGGGTATGTAATCGTCTTCTCCGTTTTTCCGTTGGCATTGAAAACGGGGATGATTTAATTCAAGACTTAAAGCAAGCTATTAAACATATAAAAGAAGGTGTAAGAATATGAGTTATTCGTTAGATACACTCTTACTTCATAACCAATATAAACATGATTCACAAACAGGAGCTGTTAACGTTCCCATTTATAATACATCAACATTTCATCAATTTGATGTAGATGCCTTTGGAAAATACGACTACAGTCGCTCTGGGAATCCAACACGTGAAGCACTTGAAGACATAATCGCTTTATTAGAAGGGGGAACAAAAGGATTTGCCTTCGCATCTGGAATTGCAGCGATTTCTACTGCCTTCCTCCTTCTCTCACAAGGCGATCATGTTCTCATTTCAGAAGATGTATACGGGGGAACATATCGCATTGTAACAGAGGTTCTGTCTCGTTACGGTGTTTCACATACATTTGTTGATATGACAAATGTAGAGGCAGTAAAACAAAACATTAGACCGAATACAAAAGTCTTTTACATTGAAACACCCTCCAATCCATTATTAAAAGTAACCGACATTCGTACTGTTTGCGAATTAGCGAAATCTACTGGAGCTCTTACTTTTGTTGATAACACATTTTTAACACCACTATTCCAAAAACCACTCGAACTTGGAGCAGATGTGGTTCTCCATAGTGCGACAAAGTTTATTGCTGGTCATAGTGATGTTACAGCTGGATTAGCAGTTGTAAAAGATGAGGAACTTGCTAAAAAACTCGGCTTCCTGCAAAATGCATTTGGCGCTATATTAGGCCCACAAGATTGCTCTCTCGTTCTTCGCGGTCTGAAAACATTACACGTACGTCTCGAACACTCAGCAACAAACGCGAATAAAATTGCTCTTTATTTACAAAAACACTCGAAAATTCAGAATGTGTATTACCCTGGATTAGAATCACACCTTGGCTATGACATACAACACTCACAAGCACAATCTGCCGGTGCTGTTTTATCTTTCACGTTACAATCTGAAGATGCTTTGCGAAAATTTTTATCACAAGTCAAACTTCCTGTATTTGCAGTAAGTTTAGGAGCTGTGGAATCCATCCTCTCCTATCCTGCAAAAATGTCACATGCAGCATTATCACAAAAAGCACGCGATGAAAGAGGTATTTCTAATTCATTGCTCCGTTTATCAGTTGGCCTTGAAAATGTAGATGATTTAATTACCGATTTTGAAAATGCGCTTTCTTTTGTAGAGGAACCTGTGAATGCATGAGAAAATTCCCATCTGATACAGAAATAAAATGTTTCACATAATAAAAAAGGATAGACCACCATAAACTCATCATATGCACTTAGGCAAAGTCCCTCTATTGAAGATAATAAGCCATTAATATATCCTCTCCATAAGAACCATCTTCATATTTAATTTACTTCCGTTGTCTACCTTCTTTTCATCCAAGATTATATTCTATAGAAACATATAAAATCCTTTTTTCTTATTATTTTTAAAATTTCGTATATTAATTGAAAGAATAAAAAAATCATGATAAAATTGTGTTACAAATGTATCTGTATATTCACGATTCTTAACAAAAAATACTGTGTTACAAACGTACAAATTTTGCAAAGTTATTTACATCATGTTCTCTTTTCTTACAATTTCTTTACTTTAGAACATTTTTTCTGCAACAACTATTTTCTTTTCTTTAGATTTTTGGTATGTATAGTATGGGTATAACAGCTCGCATGGAGGTGGAAAAAACATGTTAGAAACCTTTCAAAAGGAATTAGAACTATACGAAAATAATGCAGAATTACTGAAAGTTCTTGCTCACCCTGTTCGTTTATGTATTGTAAAGGGATTGATCGAACGCGGTCCAAGCAATGTTTCGACAATGTACACAGGATTAAATATGCCACAATCCACAATTTCGCAACATTTAGCGAAATTAAAAAGCGCTAAAATCGTTTCTAGTGAAAGAAAAGGATTGGAAATTTACTACAAAGTAGAAAATGAAACAATTATCCAACTTGTTCGTGTATTACTAGGTTAGGGGTAACCAAACAAAAAGGGCGTATTCTATATTTTCTATCTCATATCTTTAATATAAATATATATCATGAGAGAAAATATACAATACTACATATCCTAAAGTCGTATCAAAAAACAAGACGCAGAATCATTCTGTGTCTTGTTTTTTTCTATATATGTAAATAATGCTTTAAATCAAAATGTGGCATTCCTTTTTTTTGCATAACAACATCAAAAGCATCGCTTATTCCCCCATGTAAAATCATGGAACGAACCGCTCGATTTTGTTTCTGTTTCTCAGAAAAAGGATCGGAATCTTGATGACTAGCAAGTTGTTCTAATATACCTGCCGCAAGTAAAAACCCCCTTTGTTTTGTATGCCACACTGTATGAAGACTGCTTTCTTCTCCTATTTTCTTCAATTCATCCCAATGAATATGCGCTGTAATATCCATTTCACCTGGATACTTCAGAGGATTCTGAATGAGCCTATGGTCATAATACCCCCTTAGACTCCCTTCATGATGCGCAGGATGCATCCACTCCGCTCTTGTATACCCATAATCAACCGTGATGAATAAGCCTTCCTTGAGCCATCCTATAATCTCTTGTAAATAGGTTTCCATTGCTATTGGTACTTCAAAGCGCTGTCCTTCATAAAGCTCAATCTTATGTCTTCGTAAATAGCATCGTATTACTTCTTGTTCTAACGGCCGCAATACTTCTGTAAGTTCCCGCTGCTCCGTATACGTAATACGAACTTCATACAAAATACCAGCTCGCTTCTCTATCACTTCAACAGGAAATGCATCAAACAATTCGTTTAAAAAAACGATTCCTGTAAAAGACTCCCCTAATTCCTTATAGGACTTGTACTGCGAAATATTTTGAAATGAACCAAGTTGACGTTTTTGCAACCTTCTATGAAAAGGACTCACTTCAATAATAGAATATCGTAACTCTGCATAGGTTACTGGAGATAACTGTTTCCATTCCTGTAAAACATCATAAGCAAATCTCCCTGTTCCCCCTCCAATTTCACAAACATTCGGGGGGATCTCTCCATTTTGGACAAGTCGAATAAAAAAACGAGCGAACGTCCTTGCAAATACCGAAGAAATATTACTACTCGTAAAAAAGTCACCATTTCTTCCGATTTTTTCACGTTCTTTCATATAATATCCGTACTCCTCATCATACAGTGCAAGGTTCATATATGTACTATATGAAATCGAATAATCCTTTTCTTTTTCCATCCATTTTCTTAAAACGAGCTCCATCCCCATATAGCTCCTTATTGTAAAAACGGATTATTTTCTTTTTCGGAACCAATATTTGTTTCTGGACCATGTCCACATAATACTGCTGTGTCATCTGGCAGTACAAATAATTTTTCTTCAATGCTTCCAATTAATTCTGCAAAACTTCCACCTGGTAAATCTGTTCGACCAATACTCATTTGGAATAATACATCTCCTGAAAATACAGCATTTGCCTCTTTGCAATAATATGAAATACTGCCTGGAGAATGCCCTGGCGTCTCAAACATTTCAAATGTAAAGGATCCAATCGTTAACATTCCTTCGCCTTCAATAATTTGATCAGCGGGTTTCGCTGTAATGCTTCGATTCATCATAAAAATTTGCGAACCATTTACAGTCGCATCTCCTAACCAATCCACTTCTTCTTTATGTACATATACTGGGATATGAAAAGCATCTCTCACAGCATCAACTGCACCAATATGATCGAAATGAGCATGTGTTAATAAAACAGCCAGCGGCTTTAATTGTTCTTCTTGTAAATACGTTACAAGCTTCTCTCCTTCACTACCTGGATCAAAAATAATACATTCTTTTTGATCATTACTTAAAATATATGCATTTGTTTGTAATGGTCCTAATGGCATTTGTATCCATTCCATTTTTAAATCTCCTCCAGTTATTGAACTTACTTTTATGATACAACATTTCTTCCCCTTAGGAAAAGAAACGATGCTATCTCGACAATCATTTCTAAAACATGTACAATAAAAAAGAAGAAATATTGCAAAAACTCAAACGAAAGAATGAGAGAGCAGAGGGGGATTATATATGGGTCTTGTTATCATTTTTGCGCTAGTCACTCTGTTAGCTGTATTCGCAACCCTTAGAACGTTACGTGAAAAAAATTTACTAGCAGGCGGTTTTGCTGTTGCAACTGTACTTGTTTTTGGTTGGTTTACAGTCATGACTGTCCTTTATAGCGGGTACCCACCAACTCATTAATTCACTTACAGTTCTATTTCCCATCAAGATTTTTCATAATGAAAAGAGGAAGGGATCTCCCTTCCTCTTTTCATTATTTTACAAATACCAGTAGTCTCACCTTAATTCCGATTCGCCCTGACTGATTCTATTCTTTTTACTTCATAACTTCATATTTATGCTTCTTCACAAGCCAAGCTCCACCAATTACACCAGCATCATTCCCAAGCGTTGCAATTGCTAGCTTCGTGCTCTTAACAGCACGAGAAAATGCATATTGTGCAAAATAGCGCTGAATTGGTTGTAACAATGCATCGCCAGCTTTAGATACACCACCGCCAATTACAATCTTTTCTGGATTTAACGTACTAGAAAGATTTGCTACAGCTAACCCTAAATAAGAAGCTACTTTTTCTACAACTTGTTCCGCTAAAGCGTCACCTTGTTCAAGCGCTTCAAATACATCTTTAGATGTAATACGTCCCTCTTCTTCTAACATAGAGTGAAGTATGCTTGGTTCATCTGTATCTTGTAATTTTTGCATAGCAACACGTACAATACCCGTTGCTGAAGCTACTGTTTCTAGACAGCCAGATTTCCCGCAGTTACAAGGAAATCCATTTTCTGTTACGACTGTAATATGTCCGATTTCACCAGCAGCACCACTTACACCGTGCACAATCTCACCATTTGCAATTACACCGCCGCCAACACCAGTTCCAAGCGTCATACAAACTAGATCTTTTGCTCCTTCACCAGCACCTTTCCACATTTCACCAAGCGCAGCTAAGTTTGCATCATTATCAACCACAACAGGTAAGCCTGTTTCTACTTCTAATAAATCTTTTAATGGATAGTTTTCCCACCCTAAATTAACAGCTTCATAAATCATACCAGAAGCGACATGCACAGGTCCAGGAGCGCCCATACCAATACCAATTAGCTTGCTCTTTAATTCTCCTAGTTCTTCTAACTTTTTATCAATTGCTTTCGCTACATCTAATGTAATATGTTTGCCTTGCTCACTTGCATTCGTTGGGATTTCCCACTTATGTAAAATTTCACCATATACATTAATAAATGCTAATTTAATCGTTGTCCCGCCAAGGTCAACACCAACTAACCACTTTTCTTCCATTTTTGCTAACCTACCTTTATCTAATTCTTGCTCATCTCTTTTTGAATCTCTTGTTTCAATAAAAATAAAGCTGTTTGATAGTCTTTTGGCTCAATCAACTGTGATTGATTTAATTCACGCAATTCATCTTGCATTAATTGTAAATCAGCGATTCGATCACCTGTATAAATGATTGTTCCAAATTTTTTTAGCAATTGCTGAATATCATAAATTGATATCATTTCATCACCCTCTATGTCCACTTATTATGGAAATATAATAAGAAAACGTTCACATATTTTATTATAATCAACAAGAAAAAGTCTCGTCAATTTTTATTTGTCTATACAAGTCCATTTTGAAGAATTGTTTCTTTTTCTGTAATAATTTTTTGTACATTTTGATCAAACGACTCTATTGGAATATAACTTACAATTTGAAAATCAAAAGCTAATGATAACGTTTTCCCTTCATACTGCAGCAGATAACGATCATAATAACCACCGCCGTACCCAATACGTTCCCCTCGTCTTGTATACGCAACTCCGGGTACAAACAGAAGATCAATTTCATTTGCCTCTGTTTCTACTGTTAGCGCAGGAATTGGTTCACGCAAGCTCATATATACTGTTTCTAATTGATCAAAATTTGTAATTTGACGAAAGATCATTGTTCTTGTCTCTCTATTACACTTTGGTACAACAACTTTTTTTCCTTCTCGCCATGCTTGTTCAATAATTACATATGTATTCACTTCATGTTCCATCGAAAGAGTAATTCCGATTGTTTTCGCTTCTCTCCACTCTTTTTGTTCATATAAAGAAAATACAATTTGTTCTGATAAAGTTTTGTGCTGTTCTTTCGATAAAAAATTCATTTGCTCTACTATTTTCTTACGTAAACGTACCTTCTCCTCTTTCACACGCTTTTCCCCCTATAAAGTGATCCTTTACTTACTTTATAATTATTAATCGCAAAAATGAATTACGTTCTTGTAAACAGTCTATCATTTTTTTCATGTATCATCACTTTTCAATAAGGGTTATAACCATAGTAAAAAAAAAGAAACAGTAGGAAATTTCCTACTGCTTACTTTGTTTCACGGTGTAACGTAGACTTCTTGTCACGCTTGCAATACTTTTTAAGCTCAAGGCGCTCCGTGTTGTTACGTTTATTTTTCTTTGAGATATAGTTACGATCTCCGCATTCTGTACATGCTAGAGTAATATTCACACGCATTCTTATTTCCCTCCAGTCACTAATAACTTAAATCAGACTATACTATAATACCACTTTTAAAATAAAAATTCTACACCTTTTGATATTGTCTAATTTTTTCTATAAGAGTTTTCATATTTTCCTTTGCTATTACTGGGTTTCTCGCGTGTGAATATACAAGAAATTTAGGATGTTTTGCATCAGAAACAATATAAGACCACTCTTTTTCTGTATATTTAAATTGGATTCCCTCTAATACTTCGACTTCTCTTTTTTCCATATCCTGCAATAACATTCCCATTACTTTCCCTTTCTCTTTCCACGAGCAAACAACTTCATCACATAATAAGTAAAGGGGTGGTGATTGCTCTAACATCGTCGACAAAGTATTTCCTTGCCGAGCAATTAGTTCAAATAATTTTCCAATCCGATATAAAATATCTTGCTGCCATCTCATCTGAAACTTACTTTGTTCACCATACATATAAAAAAGAAGATAGCACTCTCCTAATTTTAACGATAATGGATAAACACTCTCTGTCGTCTCAAGTAATAAATCAGGAACATCGATTTCTTCACAATTTGCACTTTGGTAAATCCCACCATGATTATCATATAATTCAAATTCATTTCCTTGTTCATAAAACATAAGAGCCATATGAGCTCTACTTGATTTCATTAACAATTTAACATGTTCTTTTTGCTCATTAGCATAAACCCATGTAATTGTGCAACCTAGTTTTCGCAAGAAGGATATGAGTAGGAACTGAAACATTTCATCTCTTTTATTAATAAGAAGGTGAAATGTTTGCTTTTGTATCGTTTCGATATCCAAATACGCTAATAAAGATTCAACATATTTCTCTAAACAAACATGTACCGTTTCATTTCGTCCTATGTCTTTATCATATACATAATGAAATGCTTCTGACATATACAAGTGTTCCATTTCTTTTTGCTGTTTATACGATAACCTTATGCCTTCCTTACCATATAGTTGAATGACAATTCCTTCTTCTTGTTCAAAGCGAATAAAAATGCCCCCTGCACATTCGAGTTCATTGATCGCATACCGAAAGGCCGAATCGTTCATTTCTTGACATTCCATCGTATACAAGCCAACACTATGAATTGCATGTAGAAATAGCTTTTTAAAAATATCAAGTTTTACATCATCATATCCCCCTATCAATATACGCTCCCCTTTTGAAAAAAGAGAGCCATATGCCATTGCTATTTTTACAACAACTTGAGGTGTCATTTCTATATTGCCCCTACCTACTACCCGGCTTTTTTGCAGCCAACCTGAGTTTTTTTCATTTTCAGTAATTCCTGACGAGGCAATAATAGAATGACTATCAACAACTTTATTAGGCCATATTTTCCCATTGTGTTGTATCACTGTATTTTTTCCAATCTGGCAACGGTCTGCTACCACACTTTTCTCAAATAAAGTTACATCATCTTTAATCATCGCATTTTCTCCAACGGTCGCTTCTAATAGCTCACAGCGTTTTCCTACATACGTATGGGCAAGAACAATACTTTTTTGAACATGCGTATGATCTAATATTGTGCTGCACTTACCGATAATTGAATATGGCTCAATTATTACCCCTGCTCCGATGAACGCTCCTTCTCCGATAAAAGATGGACCGTGAATTTTTGTTCCCTTTTCAATCGTTACCCCTTCTCCCATCCAAACCATCGGTAGTACTTCCGTATAAGAAATGGGTACCTGTACTTTCTTTGTAAGTAAGTCAAAATGAGCCTGCCGATATTGATCTAATGTGCCAATATCTAACCAGTATCCTTGCGCTACATATCCAAAGAGTGCTTTTTTATTTTCCAGCAAAGGAAAGACATGGTGACTAAAATCAAAAAACTGCGCTGATGAAATATAAGAAAAAATTTCGGGGTCCATAATATAAATGCCTGTATTTACAATATTTGAAATCACTTCGTTCCAACTCGGTTTTTCCATGTAACGTATAATTTCATGCTCTCTATTCATAACGACTGAACCAAATGATAGTGGGTTTTCCACTTCCTTCACAAACATTGTGACCAGTCTATTCCTGCATTGATGGAATTCAATTCCTTTTGATAAATTAAAATCCGTCAATGCATCTCCACTAATTACAACAAATGGCTCATCTAAAAACGCTTCTGCTTGTTTAATGCTTCCTGCCGTACCAAGCGGTGGTGAATCTTCGAAATATTGCAACTTCACTCCCCATTTACTTCCATCACCAAAATATCGCCTAATTGCCGTACTCATATATTGAACTGTAATTGCAATCTCATGAATACCATGCTGCCTTAGTAACTCAATATTATATTCTATAACTGGTTTTTCAAGTAATGGTAACATTGGCTTTGGAAGATTACATGTTAACGGTCTAAGACGCCTTCCTTTTCCTCCAGCTAAAATAACCCCCTTCATATACATTCATCCTCCACGTTTATAATGTTGAACGACCTTGTATATCATATGTATGTCACTTATGTAGAAATTAACCTTTTCACTTCACTGAATCACATCAGTAAGCGCTTACTTTATAGCTTAATAAAATGAAATTTTAATCAGTGGCGTTTTTCCTTGTCCTTCACTGAGTGTTCACCTTCACCAATCGAGTTTTTTACAGGATAAACAATCGCTTCCTATATTATTCCATATCATATTATGATACATCTTATCATCATAGAGAGGACAAGACAACGAGCTTTTTTTGTCATGTTTTGACTAAAAAAGCAAGTGATATTCCATCACTTGCTAACATTTTTTCCTATTCATTTAATAAATAATGTTTTCCTTTCACCAAGTAAAAAACATTCTCGGCAATATTCGTAATGTGATCTGCTACACGCTCAATGTAACGTGCAATAAAAGATAATTGTGTAATTTGCGTAATTGCTTCAGGATGTTCAGGGATAGAGGAAATAAATTCACGAATCGCTCTCCCATATATTTCGTCAACAGAATCATCCATTTCCGCAATTTGTTTTGCAGAAGTTAAATTTTCTTCTTGATATGCTTCTAACGATAAATTTAACATATCCATGGCAATCGTAAACATTTGTTCTAGACTATGCAAGCTAACAGATACATCTTTTTCTCCGAGCCGAATTGTTGATTTAGCAATATTTACGGCATGATCTGCAATACGTTCTAAATCTGTTGCTGTCTTAATCGAAACAAAAATTCTTCGCAGATCGCTTGCAACAGGTTGCTGTTTTGTAATTAGCATAAGTGCAAGGTCATTAATTTCTTCTTCTAAATTATCCATACGGTAATCACCATCAATGACTTCTAGCGCTTTTTCTACATCTTTCTTCTGAAGCCCTTCCATAGAACAAGAAAGGGCTTCTCTTGCCAATTCTCCAAGTTCAATTACCTTTTGCTGCAATGTGTGTAAATCATAATGAAATTGCTCCCTTACCATGTTGTTTCCCCCTTTAGCTGTTACATATATGAAAACTCCCACCACTTAGCTCCTTTGGATCTTGAAGTGGGGGTTTCTCATGTGTCTCCTCTAACAGATGCGTAACACGAGTGGAGACCTGATGCCCCTCTATTTCATTGGCAAACGCCTTTGGAACCACCTTTTTAATATATTGTACAAAGCGTTCAAGAATGCGGTTACTAGCAATCCAGCTCCCCACTCAAGGACTGTGCTGAGCATAGTCCTTGAGTGGGGAGTTTTCTTACTTGATTTTTGATAAAGTGATAAAAACCCCTTATAAAGGGGCTTTTACTCCCAAAAACATTAACCAAATCGTCCCGTGATATAATCTTCTGTTCGTTTATCTGTAGGAGTAGTGAATAATTTGTTTGTATCTGTATATTCAACAACTTCACCGCTTAGGAAGAACGCTGTTTTATCAGAGATACGTGCCGCTTGTTGCATATTATGCGTCACAATTACAATACTAAAATCTTTCTTTAGCTCTTGAATCAACTCTTCAACTTTCAATGTAGAAATCGGATCCAATGCTGATGTCGGTTCATCCATTAAGATTACATCCGGTTCAATCGCTAAACAACGCGCGATACATAAACGCTGTTGTTGTCCACCAGATAAACCATATGCATTATCGTGTAATCGATCTTTTAATTCATCCCAAATCGCTGCACCACGTAAACTTTTTTCAACAATTGCATCAAGTGTCTTCTTATCACGAATACCATGAATCTTTGGACCATAAGCAACATTCTCATAGATAGATTTCGGAAATGGATTTGGCTTTTGGAACACCATTCCAACATGCGTACGTAATTCCTCAACAGGATATGACTTATCAAAAATATTTCGATCTCGATATTCAATTACTCCCGTTGTGCGAACGATAGGTACTAGCTCTACCATACGGTTTAACGTTTTTAAATATGTTGATTTTCCGCAACCACTCGGTCCAATAATTGCTGTTACTTCATTCTCATGAATACTTAAATTAACATCTTTTAATGCATGATCTTCTCCATACCATAAGTTTAAATTTTTTGTATCGAATACAACCTTCTTCGTTGCTGACTCAATTTTCTCTTCATTTTTCACCTGTACATTTACTACTGTTGCTACCATTTTGAATTCCCCTTTCATCCACTACTTACGATTTCTTAACCATAAGACAACCACATTTATAATGAGCAACAATCCTAATAAAACGATCATACCGGCTGCTGCTACATGCTGAAATTCCTCTTGCGGTCTACTCATCCAATTAAAAATTTGAATCGGTAAAACTGTGAATCTATCAAACATGTTAAGTGGAATATAATTAGCAAAAGCAAGTGCCCCAATGACTAATAATGGTGCCGCTTCCCCGATTGCCCTCGATAAAGCCAAAACACATCCCGTTAAAATTCCTGGCAAGGCAGTTGGCAATACAATCTGATACATTGTTTGCCATTTTGTAGCACCAATGCCATACGAAGCTTCTAACAGAGAAGCCGGCACCATACGAATCGCTTCTTGACTCGATACAACAACTGTTGGTAATACAAGAAGACTCATCGTAAACGCTGCTGTTGCTATACTCTCCCCTAAATGAAGACCGTATACAAAAATTGTTAAACCAAGCAATCCAAACACAACAGATGGCACACCCGCTAATGTTTGAATATTTAATTCTATGATCCTTGTGAATACAGAGTGCTTTGCATAATGTTCTAAATAAAGAGCTGTACCTACTCCAAATACAAAGGAAACTGGCACTACTATACTCATAAATAAAATTGTTCCTGACAATGCAGCGACAATACCAGCTTGCTTTGGATTACGTGAAGCAAAGTTCATAAAAAAATCTATTGAAAGATAACCTACACCTTTTTCAAAAATTTGATAAAGTAATAAAATTAGTATACAAATAGAAAATAGCATTGCCATATAGGAAATAGACTTATATATTTGATCCTTCCAAAAACGAGATGCCATATTTTCTTTTATTCTCTTATGATTCAGCATTCGCATCTTATATCGCCTTTCTAAAACGGTACATAATCTGCTGCGAAATCATATTCATCATGAATGTAAACATAAGTAACGTCGCGCCTACAGCGTACATGCTATAGTATGCGATCGTTCCATGGGGGGCATCACCTAAGCTTACTTGCACAATATAAGCCGTTAACGTTTGAATGGAGTGCGTCGGATCTATAGATACATTGGGCGTTGAACCTCCTGCAATGACAACAATCATCGTTTCACCAATCGCACGTGAAGCCGCTAATAGGATTGCAGCCATAATACCGGTAAATGCAGCTGGAAACACAACCTTTCGTACAGTTTCAAAACGCGTTGCACCTAGCCCAAGTGAAGCCTCTTTTATTCCTTTAGATACAGCTCCCATTGCATCTTCAGAAAGAGAAGCGATTGTTGGAACCATCATAATTCCTATAACAATGCCTGGACTGATTGCATTAAAGAACTGTAAATCCGGAATGACACGCTGCAAGGCCGGTGTGACAATCGTTAAAGCAAAAAATCCATATACAATTGTAGGAATACCTGCTAGTAGTTCTAAAATGGGCTTTAACACTTTTCTAACAAAGTGTGAAGCATATTCATTTAAAAATACGGCACATCCTAATCCAATTGGAATAGCTACTATCATAGCGATTGTTGTTACAAGTAAGGTCCCACATATAAGAGGAAGTATCCCAAACTTAGGCTCTTCAAAAAATGGTAACCATTCTTTTTCAGTAAAAAAAGAATACATTGATATTTCACGAAAAAACATAATTGTTTCATTCGCTAGCGTAATAACAATACCGATTGTTGTTATAATAGATACGCTAGCAATTGCCTTTAATAGTAACGGAACCATTCGATTGATTCGCTGCGTTTTTTTTCTTTTGATTGTATTTCTTTCAATCAAATGTTGCACAGAAAATGTAAATTGACTTTTGTCATTTCGAGCCAAAGATGAAAACCCCTTCCCATCCTGACATTATCTTTTTATTTCTGTTAACATTCGCAGCTGTTCACTATATTTCTTTTGTGGTAATTTAACATATCCGACTTCTTCAGCAAGTCCGCCCGCATGTTGCATCATAAACACCACATACTCTGCCACACTGCTTTTATTTCGAATCGAAGCATGGTTTACATAAGCAAATAGCGGCCTAGACAATGGCTTATAAATACCAGATTGAATGTTTGCTTTCGTTGGTGGTACACCATTTATTTTTACGGCTTTTACCTTATCCCGATTCGCCATATAGTACGCATATCCCACAAATGCAATTGCATTTTTATCATTCATTACCCCTTGCATAATGACTTGATCATCTTCAGATAAAGCAACTGTTTTTGCAAGACGATTGTTTCGCAAGACAACACTTTGAAAATAATCATACGTACCGGAATCAACACCTGGCGCATAAAATTGCACCTTTTCGTGCGGCCATTTCGGATGAATATGTGACCATCGTTTCGTTCTCCCATCTTCGCTCCATAATAGACGTAATTCTTCTATTGTCATATTATCAGCCCATGTATTTTGACGATTCACAATGATTGTGAGGCCATCATAAGCAAYTTCAAATGGTGTAAACTGGATGGAATTTTCCTTCATAAAATTTTCTTCTACTTGTTTCACCTGGCGCGATGCATTATTAATATCTACTTCGCCTTTGCCAAAACGATGAAACCCTCCTCCTGTCCCAGATATACTAATAGAAATTTTCACACGTGGTTCTTTTTTTGTGTACTCTTCCGCTATAGCTTCCATAATTGGAAAAACGGTTGAGGATCCATCAATTCTCACTTCCCTCACATCATTAGCAGCGGATGGAGTAGACACATATAAAAAAATGAAACATGTCGATATTGCTAAAATCTTGATAGATTTTTTTGTCCATTTCACGTGTAGCTCCTCCTAGAAGTATCCCGGAGTAACAGGATTACAG